>JBAVCA010000065.1:0-3472 GCA_049586475.1 Nocardioides sp. | reverse complement strand
GGGCGTGCACTTCTTGATGAAGAAGAACAAGATCACCGAGATCGACGGCTGGGGCACCCTGACCGGCCCGACGTCGCTCGACGTGAAGAACAAGGACGGTGAGACGACGTCCTACACCTGCGACGACTTGATCCTGGCCACCGGCGCCGAGGTGCGCCTGGTGCCGGGAGTCGAGCTCTCCGAGAACGTCGTCACCTACGAGGAGCAGATTCTCGACGAGAACCTCCCCGGGTCGATCATCATCGGCGGGTCCGGAGCGATCGGGGTCGAGTTCGCCTACGTCATGAAGAACTTCGGCGTCGACGTGACGATCGTGGAGTTTGTGGACCGGATGGTCCCGACCGAGGACGAAGCGGTGTCCAAGGAGCTTGCCAAGCACTACAAGAAGCTCGGTGTGAAGGTACTGACCTCGACGGCGGTCAAGAACGTCGAGGACACCGGCTCGGGCGTGAAGGTCACCGTCGCGCCGGCCGGTGGCGGCGACGAGCAGGTGCTCGAGGCCGACAAGTTCCTGGCGGCATTCGGCTTCGCGCCGCGCCTGGAGGGCTACGGTCTCGAGGCCACCGGGGTGGAGACCACCGACCGCGGCGCGATCGCGATCGACGAGCGCGGCCGCACCAACATCGAGCACGTCTACGCCATCGGTGACGTCACGGGCAAGCTGATGCTGGCCCATGTCGCCGAAGCCATGGGGATCGTCGCGGCTGAGACGATCGCGGACGCCGAGACCATGGAGATCGACTTCGCCATGATCCCGCGCGCGACGTACTGCCAGCCGCAGATCGCCTCCTTCGGCTACTCCGAAGCGCAGGCCAAGGAGAAGGGCTACGACGTCAAGACCTCGACGTTCCCCTTCTCGGCGAACGGCAAGGCCCAGGGGCTCGGTGACACGGCCGGCTTCGTCAAGATCGTCGCCGACGCCGAGCACAACGAGATCATCGGCGCCCACCTGATCGGGCCGGACGTCACCGAGCTGCTGCCTGTGCTGACGTTGGCTCAGCAGTGGGACCTGACGGCCGACGAGGTGGCGCGCAACGTCTTCGCCCACCCGACCCTGGGTGAGTCGGTCAAGGAAGCCATCCACGGCATCGCCGGCCACATGATCAACTTCTGAGCTCGGCAACGCCAGTCGAGTCCAGCACCACGAAAGGCACCCTGATCCCATGAGCGGCGGACCGGAGTCCAACAAGGTCGTCATCCTCGGCGGAGGACCCGGCGGCTACGAAGCAGCCCTCGTGGCTGCCCAGCTGGGCGCCGACGTCACTGTCGTCGATTCGGACGGCATCGGCGGATCCGCGGTCCTCACCGACTGCGTGCCCAGCAAGACACTCATCGCCACCGCCGAACTGATGAGTGAGGTCGCCGGGGCCGCGGAGCTCGGGGTCAACTTCCGCGACTCCGAGGGCGATGCAGCCACGAGCCTGCGCGTTGACCTGGGGCGGGTGAACGCCCGGGTCAAGCGTCTGGCTGCCGACCAGTCGAGCGACATCGCGCGCCGCCTGGCCAAGGAGAACGTGCAGGTCGTTCCCGGCCGTGGTCGCCTCGACGGCCCCAACCGGGTCGTCGTCGGTGACACGACCTACGACGCCGACGCGATCCTGGTGGCCACCGGCGCAGCTCCTCGCACCCTCCCCACGGCTCAGCCGGACGGCGAGCGGATCCTCACCTGGGAGCAGGTCTACGACCTGACCGAGGTGCCCACCGAGCTGATCGTGGTCGGCTCCGGGGTGACCGGCGCGGAGTTCGCCAGCGCCTACCTCGCGCTCGGGATCCCGGTCACGTTGGTCTCCTCGCGTGACCGCGTGCTGCCCGCCGAGGACGCCGACGCGTCCCTGGTGCTCGAGGAGGTCTCCAAGCGGCGTGGCATGAACCTGTTGTCGAAGTCGCGGATGGAGTCGGTCACCCGGGACGGCGACGTCGTCACCGTGAAGCTGACCGACGGGCGCAGCGTCCAGGGCTCGCACTGCATCCTGGCGATCGGCTCGGTCCCGAACACCACCGACGTCGGCCTCGAGGAGTCGGGGGTGATCCTCAAGGACGGCGGGTTCGTGAACGTCGACCGGGTCTCGCGGACCTCCGCCCGCGGCGTCTACTCGGCCGGGGACTGCACAGGCGTGCTGATGTTGGCAAGCGTCGCGGCGATGCAGGGCCGGATCGCGATGTGGCACTTCCTCGGCGATGCCGTCCACCCGCTGGACCTGAGGAAGGTCTCCTCCAACGTCTTCACGGCCCCCGAGATCGCCACGGTCGGCTACTCCCAGGAGGCCGTCGACGCCGGCGAGATCCGCGCCGAGTCCGTGATGCTGCCCCTGTCGGGCAACGCTCGCGCCAAGATGCAGGGGGTGCGCGACGGTTTCGTGAAGCTCTTCTGCCGCCCGGGCACTGGCATCGTGGTCGGGGGAGTGATCGTCGGCCCGCGGGCCTCCGAGCTCATCCACCCGGTGGCGATCGCGGTCGCGGAGTCGCTGACTGCCGACCAGCTCGCGCAGACCTTCACGGTCTACCCGTCGATGAGCGGGTCGGTGGCCGAGGCTGCGCGGCGGCTGCACCGCTTCTGACGCCCGGCGGACGAACCAGCCGGCCGACGAACGACCTGGCCGACCGAAGAGCTGGCCGACCGACCGGCTAACCGTTGAGCAGCTCGACCAGGCGCCGGATCTCACCGCTCTGCGTGGCGATGACGTCGGTGGCGATCTCGCTGACCCGCACGTCCTCGCCGGCGGCGAGCAGGTCGTCGGCCATGCCGACCGCACCCCGATGATGCTGAATCATGCCGCTCAGGAAGAGCCGGTCGAAGGCAGGGCCGTCGGCAGCCTCGAGAGCTCTCATCTGCTCGGTGGACAGCATCCCGTCCATCCCGTCCATGCCGTCCGACCCGGACAGACCGTCGAGATCCTCGAGAGTCGGTTCGGGCAGGCCGTGGTCGACGAGCCAGGTGGCCATCACGATGATCTCGCGGCTCTGTCCGCGGTCGATGGTCCGGGCGATGGCGAGCACGCGCCGATCCGTAGCACGTTCCTCGGCCAGGTCGGCAAGGTCGAGGGCCTGGCGGTGGTGGGCAATCATCATCGTCAGGTACTCGGCGTCGGAGGAGTTCCAGTCGGCAGCGGCGGGTGGCTCGCCGAGAGGCGCACTCGCGTCGGTCAGGTGGTGGTTCGAGGGGGGCTGGTCTGCCGGAGAATTCCCCGTAGGCTGCTCCCCAGCACAACCCGACAGTGTCGCCAACGTCACGATGCCGACGAGCCACCTCGCCGCGGCGCTGGGGCGGTGCGGACGACGATGAAGCACACGAAGACCTTATCTTGGGAGTGAACGTGAACCTGCTTGCCCCACTGAGCGCGCTGGTCCTGGCGGCCGGGGCCCTCGCCTCCGGTGTCGTGGCACCCGCCACCGCCGAGCCCACCTCGGCCGTCGCCGACCCGATCGGGCCGTGCGACGAGCAGGTGGGCGACAACTTCGCGGCCGCCTGCGA
>JBAVCA010000064.1:0-3282 GCA_049586475.1 Nocardioides sp. | reverse complement strand
AAGGAGATGACGTCGCCGCCCTCCTGGCAGCCGAAGCAGTGGAAGAAGTTCCTGCTCGGATTGACGTTGAAGCTGGGTGACTTCTCGTCGTGGAAGGGACACAGCCCCTTCAGCGAACCGCCACCGGCGTTCCGCAGGGTGACGTAGTCACCGACCACCTCGTCGATGCGGGACTTCTCGCGTACTTCCGCGATGTCCTCCTCGCGAATCCGGCCTGCCACATGGCGATCCTACGGCCGGGCGGCCGGGCGAGGTCGAGGACCGTCCACAACTCCCCGGCGGCCCACCAGGCGACCGGCTCGGTGAGCGCCTCAGCCGACCAGCAGCCGGTGCCGTGCCACCGCACTCGGGTCGGTCAGCGACGCGACCTGGTCGATCACCACCCGCAACCGAGCAGCATCGTCGCCGGCGGCTCGCCAGTCGTCAGCGAACGGTCGGTCGAGCAGGTCCGGTCCGCGGGCCGTCATCACCTCGACGAGCTCGGCGAGCAGTTCACGTTGTCGCTGCATGATGCTCACCCGGTCGGTCGTCTGCATTACGTAGTGCGCGGCGACTGCCTTGAGCACCGTGATCTCGACCCAGGTCTCACGGGGTACGACGAGATCGGCGGCGTAGCGCGCCAACGGTCGATCGGCCGCAGCGAACGTAGCGCCCTGGACTGAGCCGCAGAAGCGGCCGATCAGGTCACTGGTCAGGTTCTTGAGCGCAGCCAGGCTGCGTCGGGAGCCGTCGTACGGCGCGGACGGCCAGCTGCCGACCGTGCGCAGGCGCGCCAAGGCAGCGTCCAGCTCGTCGTCGTCGGCCTCAGGGAGGTACCAGCCGCGCAGCGTCTCCCAGATCGTGCCGGCGTCGAGCCGGGTCAGGTCGACGTGTCCCGCGACGGTGCCGTCCTCGACGTCGTGGACCGAGTAGGCCACGTCGTCGGCGAGGTCCATCACCTGCGCCTCGAGGCAGCGCCGCGGGCCGGGAGCACCGGCACGCAGCCAGTCGAAGGCAGGTCGGTCGTCGTCGTACACGCCGAACTTGTGCGGGTCAGGGCCTGCACCCCGTGACCAGGGGTACTTCGTGCAGGCGTCGAGGGTGGCTCGGGTCAGGTTGAGCCCCACCGAGTCACCGTCTGCGTCGAAGGTCTTGGCCTCCAGTCGGGTCAGCACCCGTAGCGTCTGCGCGTTGCCCTCGAAGCCGCCGCAGATCTCGCTCAGCTCGGCCAGGGCCCGCTCGCCGTTGTGACCGAAGGGAGGGTGTCCGAGATCGTGGGCCAGTGCCGCCGTCTCGGCGATGTCGGGCTGACTGCCGAGGGCGCGCGACAGGTCGCGCGCCACCTGGGCGACCTCCAGGCTGTGCGTCAGGCGGTTGCGCACGAAGTCGTCGGAGGCGGGCCCGACCACCTGGGTCTTGGCCGCGAGCCTGCGCGACGATGCGGCGTGGACCACACGCGCCCGATCGCGCTCGAAGGCAGTGCGCACCGGCGCCTCCACCCGCTTCGGGGGTTCGGCGACGATGCGCTCGCGCGATCGTTCGTCGTAGAGGTCGCTGTCGTCCATCGGCGCGAGCCTAGGGCACCCCCGGGGCGACCCGGGGGCGCCGGCGCTGGATCAGTACGTCGTGACGTGGACGTGGTCGTAGTGGTTCGCGGTCGTCGACCCACGGTCCGACATCCCTCGCCAGCCCTCGCCGGCGCGGTCGACCGACCAGATCCGCTGCGCGTAGATGGCGTAGCTGACCCCGAGGCTGGCGGCGTTGGCCCGCACGAACTCAGCGACGCGGTAGCCCTCGTCGCCAGAAACCATGATGTCGACGGCGATGCCCTGGGCATGTTCACCGTCGCTCCGGAACGTTCCGTAGGTGCTGATGCCCGGGAAGGCTGCGCACACGGCGGCGTGGACCTTGACGATGTTCGGGCTGACGCCCGACGACACGCTGGTGCCGTTGCTGCAGGTCGCGTCCGCGACCGGCTGCGCGACCTCGGCGACCGGCTTGTCGGCGCTCAGGTAGCCGTCGGTGACCCATCGGGTCTTGTTCTTGCCGAGCACGATCTCCTCGCGCCCGCGCAACGAGCGACCGGTGACCAGCACCTTCTCGCCCGAGTCGACCTCGCCGGTGTTGCGTGCCTTCTTGCCCGGCTCGCTCCAAAGGTTGAGGTCCTCCGTGGTGAACAACCGGGTGTCGGCCTTGCGGACGGCACGACGCGTGGTCTTGGGGCGCAGCAGCTTCTCGGCCTTGCTCAGCTCGGCGGACTGGCCGCGGATGCTGCTGCGGGACAGGCTCTGCCGGTCGAGACCGCGGACCAGGTCGAGTGCTACCGGCGTGGACTCACCGGTGGCCGGACCCGACACTGCCTCGGGCAGTGAGCTCGCCGTCAGCAGTGCCGCTGACGGCGCTGCGGAGTCGGTGTTGAGCACACCGAGCGAGACCGCAGATGCGGTCGCGAGAACGGCGAGCGGCCCGGCGATGAGGCTGGCTCGTGGGCTTCGGGCAAACATGCGGGCATTGGCGTCCCGCTTGCGGCTATGATTCGCCACAGCGCTGATCCTTTGCTGTTGCTGACAGGGGCAGTCGTGCTGGCGTGCGGGTGCCGATCGCGGTAGCGATCGGCACATCAATGAGTGAAGCACAGCGGTCCTGACGCCGGCACATTCTCGACGCCATTTCAGAGGTGTTCCCGGTCACCCTGTCGACAACCGAACATCTTATCGTGCTCACCCACCGGTGGTCTCGAGGGCCTCCTCGCGCAGTACCGCACCGGTGCCGTCAGTGTCGTCCAGCCACCCCTCGGGAAGCACGACGCGTGAGCGCGGGGCGCCTTGGCGACCACGGGGTGTTCCGAGCTCGCGCACCGGGAAGGCTTCGTCGGGGTCCAGCTCTGCCAGCAGCTCATCGAGCGCGCGGAGGGTGTCGACCATCCCCAACGAACGCCGCAGGGCTCCGCCCGCGGAGAAGCCCTTGAGGTACCACGTGACGTGTTTGCGAAACTCCTTGCAGCCGCGATCCTCACCCATGTGCTCGCTGAGCAGCTCGGCGTGGCGACGCATCATCGCCGCCACCTCTCCGAGCTCGGGCAGGATGGCGACCTCCTCGCCGGCGAACGCCGCAGCCAGGTCGCGGAAGAGCCACGGCCGCCCGAGACACCCTCGACCGACCACCACTCCGGCAACGCCGGTCTGCTCGACCATCCGAAGCGCGTCGGAGGCTTCCCAGATGTCGCCGTTGCCGAGCACCGGGATCGACACGTGCTCGACGAGGTCGGCGATGGCGTCCCAGTCGGCCGTGCCGGAGTAGGCC
>JBAVCA010000063.1:0-19320 GCA_049586475.1 Nocardioides sp. | reverse complement strand
ACCAAGGACGTCGTCGCGCACACCGTCAACAACACGATCGTCACGCGCACCGTTAAGGCCCCGGCGCTGTCCGAGCTGGTCGACAAGTACGTAGGCCTCTCCGCACCGCTGGCCAATCGCGTCATCGGCTCGGTGACGGCGCCGATCACCCGGTTGGCCACCACGGCCGGCGAGTCGGCCCTGGGCGACGTCATCGCCGACGCTCAGCTGCACGCGACGACGGCCCCGGAGCTCGGCGGAGCCGTGATCGGATTCATGAACGCGGGCGGTATCCGCGCCGACCTGACGTTCCCCAGCAGCGCCGCTGGCGAGGGCGACGGCAAGGTGACGTACGGCGAGGCGTTCACGGTGCAGCCGTTCGGAAACAGCCTGGTCACGATGACACTGACCGGGGCACAGATCGACACGCTGCTCGAGCAGCAGTTCGACAACCCGGGAGCGGGCGAAAATCGGATCCTGCAGGTCTCGGCAGGCTTCCAGTACAGCTGGAGCGCGGCGGCCCCCAAGGGCAGCAAGGTGAACCCGGGATCGATCATGCTCAACGGGGTGCCGATCGATCCTTCAGCCGCCTACCGCGTCACCGTCAACAACTTCATGGCTGACGGCGGCGACGGCTACGCCGTCCTGCGCGAAGGAACCAATCGGCTCGGTGGTGACGTCGACCTCGACGCGCTCGAGAAGTACTTCGTCGCTCAGGGCGTCGTGGCACCCGGCCCGCAGGACCGGATCACCCGCCTGCCGTAAGCAAGCACCACGTCGTGCGGGGGCGCTGTGCTGTCGCCCCCGCACGATGAGAACGCACCGATCGCACGCACTGCCCCGATATCGCCCGCCCCGACGCCTATGAGAGGCCCACATCCTCATGCACCTGAGCACTCGCCGAGGGGCGGGCCTGCTGGCCGGCTCACTCATTGCCGGGCTGGTCCTGGTACCGCTCGCCGCCATGCCAGCCGCCGCTGTTTCGGGCGCGGACTCGACGGTATTCATCAACGAGTTCCACTACGACAATGCCGGAGCTGACACCAACGAGTTCGTCGAAGTCGCCGGACCCGCTGGCACCGACCTGTCCGGGTGGAGCATCGTGCTCTACAACGGCAACCCGACCCAGCTCAACGTCGATAAGACTGTCGCATTGTCCGGCACGATCGCAGCGCAGCAGGGTGGCTACGGCACCGTGTCCGTGGCCATCCCAGGTATCCAGAACGGCGACCCCGACGGCATCGCGCTAGTCCGCAGTGGGGCGGTGGTGCAATTCCTCTCCTACGGTGGCTCGTTCACGCCGGTCAACGGACCGGCCGCCGGTCAGGCGTCCACCAATCTCCCCGTGAAGCAGAGCGGCACCACCGCAGTCGGCTCGTCACTCGCGCTCACCGGCTCTGGTGACACGTACGGCGAGTTCACCTGGACCGCGAGGGACGTCCACACCAGCGGTGCAGTCAACGCGGGCCAAACGTTCACCGGCACCGCGACACCCCCGCCGCCACCACCACCCACGCCAACGGACAACTGCGGTGACCCCGCCGTCCGCATCCACCAGATCCAGGGCAGCGGCGCGACGTTCGACCCGGCGTACGGCGGCAAGCAGTCCGTCGAGGGCGTCGTCACCGCCGTCGCCTCCGGCCTGAGCGGCTACTACCTCCAAGAGGAGGCCGCCGACCAGGACGCTGACCCGACGACGTCCGAGGGCATCTTCGTCCGGGCGGGCACCAGCTCCGGCGTCACGGTCGGCCAGCACGTGCGCGCGACCGGCACGGTTGCCGAGTTCGCCAGCTCGGGCAGCTCGCAGACGCAGCTCGGCGGCACCGTGGTCAGCAAGCTCTGCGGTACGGCGATTCCCGCGGTCCCGATCGACGTCAGCTTTCCGCTGGACGCGGCGAGCGACGCAGAGCACTACGAGGGCATGCTCACCCGGCTCGTGGACACCCTCGTGATCAGCGAAGCCTTCAACTACGACCGGTTCGGCGAGGTCGTCATGGCCAAGCCACTCGACGGTCAGGGTCGGCTCTACACGCCGACCGCCGTGGTGGAGCCTGGCGCGGACGCTCAGGCGCTGGCCGCGGAGTACACGCGGCGCATCATCACGATCGACGACCTGAGCGGGCGGCAGAACCCGACGTCGATCCCGCACCCGGGCAACGGCTTGCCGTACGGCCAGGACAACCGGTTCCGCCTGGGAGACACCATCACCGGCGTCACAGGCGTCGTGGACCACACCTTCGGGCTGTATCGGCTCCAGCCCACGGCGTACGGCGAGTACGTCGCAGCCAATCCCCGGTCGGCACCGCCGGTCGTCGGTGGCGATGTCCAGGTCGCCAGCTTCAACGTGCTCAACTACTTCCTCTCCACCGGCAATGCGTGCGGCCCGACCCGGACCCAGGAGTGTCGCGGTGCCAATCGACCCGGTGAGCTGGAGCGGCAGCGCGCCAAGATCCTCGCGGCGCTCGTCGCACTTGACGCCGACGTCGTCGGGCTGATGGAGATGGAGAACACTCCGGGTGTCGAACCGGCTGCCGACCTGGTCGCCGGGCTCAACGCACTGCTCGGCGCCGGAACCTACGACTACGTCGACACCGGCGTCATCGGTACCGACGCGATCCGGCTGGGACTGCTCTACAAGCCGTCCGTCGTCCGCCCGGCCGGTGACTACACGGTCCTCGACTCCTCCGACGACCCGCGGTTCATCGACACCCGCAGCCGTCCCATGCTGACGCAGACGTTCGACGAGGTGGCGACCGGCGGCCGGTTCACGCTGTCCGTCAACCACCTGAAGTCCAAGGGCTCGGCCTGCGCGGACGACCCGGATACCGGTGACGGGTCCGGCAACTGCAATGTGACGCGCACCCAGGCTGCCGAGGCGATCGTCGACTTCCTCGCGACCGACCCCACCCGCAGTGGCGACCCGGACCACCTGGTCATCGGCGACCTCAACTCCTACGACCACGAGGACCCGATCGACGCCCTCGCGGCCGGTGGCTTCACCGACCTGATCAAGAAGTTCGGCGGCGAGTACGCGTACGGCTACACCTTCAACGCGCAGGTGGGCTACCTCGACCACGCGCTCGCCAACGAGTCGCTGGTGCCGCAGGTGACCGGCGCCGCGGAATGGCACGTCAACGCCGACGAGCCGGACATCCTCGACTACAACCTGGACTTCGGCCGGCCGGCAACGTTCTACGCAGCCGACGCCTACCGGTCATCGGACCACGATGCGGTGCTGGTGGGTCTCGATCTGGCGGAAGTGACAGCCGACGGTTGCTACGGAGATTGTCAGACCGTCGAGTCCTACGACCCAGCACGACGTGGTAACGGCACTGCCGTTCCGACGGGTCACAGCGACCCGAGTCAGGCGCTCGGCATGTCCGATCCTGACCCGGACGACCCCTACTGGGTGACGCTCGGTCTGGGCGGCCAGATCGTGCTGGAGTTCGACAGCGCCGTACAGAACAACAACGGTGACGCAGCCGACCTGCGCGTCGTCGACGTCGTGGACGGCGCCAAAGGGGCCACCGATGCGGCCGTCGTCTCGGCTTCGTGGGACGGCGTGACGTGGGTCGAGCTGGGTCGGGTGAGCGGGACCGGTGAGGTCGACCTCGGTAGCCTGCCGGCGGCGCACTTCATCCGCGTGGTCGACGCGACCGGCGTCAGTCGTCCGCCGGCGACGGACGGCTTCGACCTGGACGCCGTGGAGGTCCTCACGGGTTGCGTCTGACGCTGGACCGCGGCACGGCCCGCGCGGCTTCGATGGGCGAGGTCAGTCCTGACTCGTGCCGATCGGACGACCCGCGGGCGGCACGCCGTGGCGAGGGAACGCCAGGAGGTTCTCCCACCGCCCGCGACGAGCACATCCGGTCATCGAGACTGCAGCTCGAAGGGCGAGGCAAGGTCAGGGCCTCCGGGGCGCGGTGGGACGGCGTACTCCATGGAGCCGTCCAGCCCTAGTCGCACGATCGCCCACTCCCCTTCCTGGTGAGTCACCACGAGAAGGTGCTCAGCGTCCTCCCAGGCCTCATCGAAGTACGTGGCCGAGGTGCCGCGCCGCGACGACGTGAAGGAGTGCGCGATCGAGCCATCACGGGTTCGGAGGAGGTCGAGCGCCGTCGGGCCGAAGCCGTCGCCGTAGGCCGGGAGCCCGACGACGTGCCTGTTGTCGCTCGAGATGACAGAGACCCTGTTAGCGCAGGTACGCCATACGGGTCGCCAGCCGCGCAGCATCACGCTGCACGTGCCGGTGTCGCTGATCGAGGTGATGCCTCCCAGGTAGCGGCCGCGGCCAGTGGAGACCAGGCGCATCCTGGGTGCACGGTCGACGCTGCCATGCGAGGTCGTGAAGAACCCGCGGTGGCCGTTGACATAGATCGCACACCCCGCGGGCGAGGTCCGCTCGGAGCAGTCCTCACCGAGGACGGTGACCGCTCGGCCCTTGCCCTCGATCGGCACCCGACTGAATCGGAACACCCGATCGCCTTCCTGGTCGACCGACCAGACCCTGCCGTTCTTGCCCGCGAAGGCCACAGCCTTGCCCTTCGCGGAGACGCCGAGCCCGTACCCGGTCAGCCACGTGCGCGGACCCGGAGTGCCATCGGCAGCTATCCAGCGGGTGCGCGGTGGCCGGCTGCCACCCGTCTGGACGATGAAGCCCGACCCCATCGGCGCGAGCTCGCGGACACTGCTCGCGACCGGGGTGCGGGTGCCCCGAGCTCCGTGGATGACTGCCGAACCGGCTCGCCGCTCGACCCAGGCGAGCGCGGGTGGCGCGCCGGTCGCGAGGTCGGACACGTCAAGGTGGGTCGAACCCGCGGGGCCGGAGACCGCAGGCACCCCTGCAGACGTAGCCGAGAACACCGCCGGCACCGCCAGGGCGGCCGTGGTGGCGGCGAGAATCGCGATCCGACAGGGCAGCTGGGAGAGGCTCATACGACAAGGACGACGGCAGCCACAAAAAAGTTGTCACCCGGCGCTCCTGGTCGCAGCAGCCGGTCACCAGGAGCGGGTCCTCACCAGGTGAACGTGCACCAGACGGCCTTGCCCGCCCCAGCGCGACGCGTGCCCCACGACGACGTCACCGCGGCGACGATGTTGAGTCCACGTCCGTGCTCGTCGTCGTCCGTCGGCCGCTGCCGCCTCGGTCGCAGGCTCGTGCGGTCGACGACCTCGACCAGCACGCTCTGGTCGGCGCAAGCCACCCTCAAGGACAAGGGAGGGCTTGCGTACAGGACCGCGTTGGTGACGAGCTCACTGACCGCGAGCACGACGTCGTCCCGCACCCCGGCGGGCACCCCGCAAGTGAGCAGATGCGCAGAGATCGCTTCCCGCGCGACGGCAGGTGCGTGCTCGCTGTGGTCGAGGCGTCGACGCAGCACAGCGCCCCCCTCGTGCGCCCGTATCCTCACGAGCAGCACCGCCACGTCGTCCGCGACCACATCACCGCGCTCGGCGGCCGCACCGACCAGTACCTCGATCTGGTCCTGAACAGCACGGTCGTGCACCTCGCACAGGCGAAGCGCCAGATCATTGATGTCGTCGAGCAGGTCGCTGCCGCGCTGCTCGATCAGGCCGTCAGTGTAAAGAGCCAGCACGTCGCCGGGCTCCACCGCCACTCGTACGTTCTCGACGCCGTAGAACCCAGCCCCGAGCGGAGGCCCGGTGCCCTCGAGCATCTTCGTGCCGGCGTTCCGGGTCACGATCATCGGCAGGTGCCCGGCACTGGCGTAGGTGAAGCTCATGTCCCCCACGTCGACCACCCCGAGGACGCAGGTGACGATCTGCTCCTGCTCGAGATCCTGCACCAGGTCGTCGAGCTGTTCGAGGATCTCGGCGGGGCTCAGGTCCACGAACGCCAAGGCACGCACCGCGGCGCGCAGCTGACCGGTGACGGCAGCAGCCCGGACACCACGGCCCATGACGTCACCCATCACGAGCATGCTGCGACCTGCGCCCAGGTCGATCACGTCGTACCAGTCCCCCCCGACCTGCGTGCCCTCGGCTCCCGCCCGGTAGTGGGTGGCGACCTCGAGTGCTTCCACGTCGAACGACAACGGTGGCAGCAAACTCCGCTGCAGCTCATCGGCGATCGCTCGTTCGCGCGCCGTGGCCTCCTGCAGTGCCTCCGCGGCGATGAGCTGTCCCTGCGCTCGACGCTGCTCGGTGATGTCTTGCAGCGACCCTCGCAGCACGTGGCCAGCACCGTCGTCGGGCCCGGCGCGCTGGGCGTGCACGGCGACCAGGCGTTCCTCACCCGAGGCCAGCACGACGCGGGTGTCGTAGGAGATGCGCTCGCCGGCAGCGAGTCCGGCCAACGAAGCCTCGACGGACTCGAGGTCGTCGGGATGCACCAGACGACTCATCAGCGCCTCGGACCCCAGAACCGTCAGCTCCTTGTGAGTGAGGCCGAGCATCTCGACGCACGTGTCGGAGGCCGTGACCACGCCGGTGTCGACGTCGATCTCCCAGCTGCCGAGCTTCGCCAGCTGCTGCGCCTGGTCGAGGAGCTCCTTGCTCTGCTCGAGAACTCGTCGCACCTGTTCCGCCCGGTTCACGGAGAGGTGGGTGCGGACGCGCGCCAGGAGCTCTCGAGCTGAGAACGGCTTGATTAGGTAGTCGTCGGCCCCCATGTCCAGGCCCTCGAGCAGGCCTTCCTCACCGGCGCGAGCCGACAGCATGATCACCGGCATCGCGGAGAGTGTCGGGTCCGATCGAATCGCCCGTAACAGCCCGAACCCGTCCAGGTGCGGCATCATCACGTCGCTGAGCACCAGATCGACCGCCGTCGTGCGGAGTAATTCGAGAGCGAGAACGCCGTCGTCTGCCGCGGCGACGTCGTAGCCGTCCCCGCGCAGCAGGTCGGCAACGTAGTCGCGCATGTCAGCGTTGTCGTCGACGACCAGCACGAGCGAGGCTTCGGCCCGGTTGTCGCGCGCCGTCTCGACCTGGATCAAGGCGGTGCTTGTGTCACCCGCGCCCGGGGTAGCGACGTCCCAGCTCGAGACGTCCGTCGACACCCGCTTCATCTGACGCCGGAGCACTCCGTCCTGGTTCTCGGCGTTGTCGCCGACCCTCTCCTGTGGCAGGTGCTGACTACCCAGCGGCACGGTCACCACAAAGCTGGTGCCCACCCCGAGGCTCGACATCACACTCACCTGACCGCCATGGGCCTGGGCAAGCTGGTCTACCAGGGCAAGTCCGATGCCCGAGCCCTCGTGCGTGCGCGACTTGGCCCCGCTGACCCGGTGGAAGCGGTCGAACAGCAACGGCAGGTCGTCATCGGCCACGCCGGTGCCGGTGTCGCGCACCTCGAGCCGGGCATGCCCACCCCCGTGGGTCACCTCGACCACGACGCCGCCCTCGAAGGTGAACTTCAGCGCGTTGGAGACCAGGTTGACCACGATCGTGGACCAGAACTCACGATCGACGAACGCCCGGACCTCCTCGGCGCAGCGGATCTCGAACGTCAGCCCCGCCCGTTGGGCCGCAGACTCGAACATGCTCACGAGCTCGGCCGTGTAGTGCCCCAGGTCGGTCGGCACGAAGTGCGCATCGTCTTGCCCGGCCTGAAGGCGAGAGGACTCGAGCAGCGCATTGACCAGCGCGAGCATCCGCTGACCGTTGCGGGTGACCATCTCGACCCGTCGTCGCTGCGCATCGGGAAGCAAGGCCTGGTGGTCGGCAAGCGCATCCTCAGCTGGACCGAGCAGGAGCGTCAACGGGGTCCTGAGCTCGTGACTGACGTTGGCCAGGAAGTCGGACTTCGCCTGGTCGAGCGCTGCGAGGCGCTCAGCGCGCTGTCGCTGGTCCTCCAGCGCTCGAGCGCCGGTGACCGCCCCGCTGAGGTGCGTGGCGAGCAGGTCGATGAAGTCTCGGTAGGCGTCGTCGAGCGGGCAGAAGGGATTGATCCCCACGATCAGGAACCCGTAAGGATCTTGGCCGGTGGGCCCGGCCACCGGCACCACGATCGTCTGGTGCGGCGATTGCTGCCACGCTCCCATCGGGAGACCGTCCGGCAACTGGTCGGGCCCCTCGAAGACGCTGACCCTCCCACTTCGGGCGGCGAGTGCCCCCCAGCGGTCCTCGCGCGCACCGATCACGCCTGGAAAGGACGGGTGGTCCTCAACGCCCCCCGCGGTCCCGACGAGCTGGGCGTCGCCACTGACCGCATCGAAGAGATAGACAGCCGCGAACGGCAGGGACGCTGGATTCTGCGCCAGCAGCGCGCAGGCGGCCTGCACGGCGGCCTGCTCGTTGCGCGCCGTCCGGACGCCCACGCCGAGGTCGCGCAGCGTGCGCATCCGGCGCTCGGAGATGACCTGCTCGGTGACCTCGGCGACCACGCACAACATCCCCGAGATCGACCCGTCGTCATCAGCCAACGGGCTGTAGGAGAAGGTGTGATACGTCTCCTCCACATAGCCGCTGCGTTCGAGGAACAGCATCAGCGCCTCGTCCCAGGTCGCCTCGCCGGTCGCCATCACTTCGTCGATGCGCGGGCCGATGTCCTGCCAGATCTCGGACCACACCTCGCTGGCTGGGCGTCCGAGAGCCCACGGGTACTTCGATCCAAGGGTGTCGCGGCGATAGGCGTCGTTGCAGAAGAACGTGAGGTCCGGGCCCCATGCCAACCACATCGCGAACTTCGAGGTGAGCATGATCCGCACTGCAGAGCGAAGGCTGAGCGACCAGGAGTCCGGGTGCCCGACCGGGGTCGCGGCCCAGTCCACCAGCATCAGGTCGAGGCCAACGGGCCCGGCTTGCGAGAGCACGTCGCTCATCGCAATCCCGTCGTTGTGACCGATCTCGCTCACGAATCGTCCTCGTCACAGATCTCGAACACACGGTCCAGCGCAGTCAGCACGAGCAGACGCTTGACTGGGGCGCTGGGTGCCTGCAGCCGGAACGCACTGCGAAACACCCGAGCCTGCCGATGCCCACCCAGGAGGGCACCAAGCGCAGAGGAGTCGATGAAAGTGACCTCAGCCAGGTTCACGTCCACGTCGATAGGACCCTCGACCAGGAGATCGCGGAGCGTGGTGCGCACGGTCAGAGCCAGGGCAAGGTCGAACTCGCCTCGCAACGTCATCGTGGCATGGCCACTGGTCGTCGCGACCGACAGCGACCCTGCTTCAGGGGTCTCGGACGCATCGTCAAGCGGCAGTTCCATGTGATCCTCTCCTGACGTGCCTGTTCACTCCGGCCAAGCGTGCCACTCCTGCACCTGGGACGTGGGATCGGTTCACCCCCGCGGGCGACCGCGCCTCGCCGCAACTAACCTGCGGGTATGCACCGCGTCGTTGCCCTCGTCTCGTTGGTGACACATCTGGTGTTCGTGGCCTTCGCCGTCCTTGGTGGTTTCTTGGCGTGGTTGCTGCCCTGGGTGCTGCTCCCCCACATCGTCTCTGCGCTGTGGGGAGCGCGCATGGCGGTGTGGCGTCCGGTTTGTCCGTTGTCGCGGGTCGAGAACTGGGGGCGGGTTGGCTCTGGTCGACCACCCCTCGACGACGGCGGCTTCATCACCCACTACTTCGAGGGACGGCTCTATCCTGAGGCCTGGGCTCGACGGGTGGTCATGGTCGTGGGTGGGCTCGTCGTCGGCTCCTGGCTGGGTCTGGCGGTGCGCTGATTCGCTGTGCCGACGTGCTCGTCGCACGTCAATCGACCGGATAGGTAGCAGCAGCGAGCAGCTTCGCGAGGTGTGCCGCGTTGCGTGCTGCAGTCTTGGTCGTTGCGACCGTCTTCTCCGGTGCGGTGTCCAGGTCGTTGTAGTCGGTGCCCTGCATGGCCTCCCCCACCCAGTAGGTCACGCCTTGGGCCGGGATCGTGTAGCCGACGTCGTTGAGTGACTGGAACAGCTCAGCCGAGGTGTGGTGAGCGCCGTCCTCATTGCCCACCACCGCGACCACCGCGACCTTCCCGAACAAGATCGGGCGGCCGTCCTGGTCGGTCTCGGCGATCTCGTTGTCCAGCCGCTCGAGCACCATCTTGCACACCGCGGACGGCTGACCCATCCAGATCGGGGTGGCCAGCACCAGCACGTCCGCGGCCAGGACCTGGTCGCGGATGTCCGGCCAGGCGTCCCCGCCACCTTCGTCGGCACTTACGCCGAACTTCACGGCATGGTCGACGATCCGGATGACCTGACCTGCACTCACGCCGTGGTCCTCCAGCTCCTCCAGGACTTCCCGCCCGAGCTTCTCCGAGCTCGACGCAGCCGGGGAGGGCTTGAGCGAACAGACGAGCAGGACGGCGGAGAGCTCGGTAGTCATGCCTGGCATCTTGGCGCACTCGCTACGGGTCAGCCTCCCCCTCGCGGGTCTCTTCTGCCTGGCTCTCCAACAACACAAGATCTAGGGGTTACATCTGTGTAGTTCCCAAGATATGGTGATCGAGCAGCTGGTTCGCCCCATCATCCAGACGGGGCGAGGCAAGAGGGAACCTGGTGAGACTCCGGGACTGCCCCGCAGCGGTAAATGGGAACGAACGCCGTCAACAGCACTGGGTCGCACGACCTGGGAAGCGACGGTCACTAGGAGTCGAAGCCAGGGAGACCTGGCAAAGACGCGCCCATGAGTCCGAAGACCTGCCAGCGCACCACGCCCGTCGGGCGTGGTGGTCCGAGGCCTCGTGGGACGGCCGACGGCTCGTACGATGCTGCCCCCTTGACCGTTCCGGGGCGCCGACTGCGGACGTCTCCTCCTACACCCTCGGACTCATCGAGACCGATCTCGCGAGGAGAGAGACATGACGGTCCTAGCTTCAGCAGACCCCTCAGCAGCCACATTCATCGGGCCAGCCATCGGGACAGCCATCGGTTCAGTCCGCACGACGATGCAGGTGCGCAAGCGCAACGGCGACACCGAGCCGGTGGACGTCAACAAGATCGTGCGGGCGGTCGACCGGGTCAGCACCGATCTGGTCGACGTCGATCCGATGCGGGTGGCGACGCGCACCATCAGCGGCCTGTACGACGGTGCGACCACCGCCGAGCTGGACCGGCTCTCGATCCAGACGTCGGCGGAGATGATCAGCGAGGAGCCGCAGTACAGCCGGCTTGCAGCCCGCCTGCTGGCCGGCTACATCGACAAGGAGGTCCGAGGCCAAGGCATCGCCTCCTTCAGCCAGTCGATCGCTCTCGGCCACGCCGAAGGGCTGATCGGGGACGACACCGCCCGCTTCGTCAAGGACAACGCCCGCAAGCTCGACTTCGCTGTCGACCCTGCGGGCGATCACCGTTTCGAGTACTTCGGCCTGCGCACCGTCTATGACCGCTACCTGCTGCGCCACCCTTCCAACCGCCTGGTCATCGAGACACCTCAGTACTTCCTGCTGCGTGTTGCCTGTGGGTTGGCGGTGCAGCCGGCAGAGGCGATCGAGTTCTACGACCTGATGTCGTCATTGGCCTATCTGCCGAGCAGCCCCACGCTGTTCAACTCGGGCACGCGCCACACCCAGATGTCGTCGTGCTACCTCCTCGACAGTCCGCGCGACGACCTCGACTCCATCTACTCCCGCTACCAGCAGGTGGCCAAGCTGTCGAAGTTCGCCGGCGGTATCGGGATCAGTTTCTCCCGGGTGCGCTCGCGAGGGGCACTCATCCGCGGCACGAACGGCCAGTCCAACGGCATCGTGCCGTTCCTGCGCACCCTCGACGCCTCCGTGGCCGCGGTCAACCAGGGGGGCCGGCGCAAGGGTGCGGCCTGTGTCTATCTCGAGCCGTGGCACCCCGACGTCGAAGAGTTCCTCGAGCTGCGGGACAACACTGGAGAGGACGCGCGGCGCACCCACAACCTCAACCTCGCCCACTGGATCCCGGACGAGTTCATGCGCCGTGTCGAGGACGACGAGGTCTGGTCGCTCATCGACCCCGACCAGGCCCCCGAGCTCCCCGACCTCTGGGGCGCTGCCTTCGACGAGGCCTATCGGAGGGCGGAGCA
Organism: Nocardioides sp.; assembly: GCA_049586475.1. Taxonomy (GTDB): domain Bacteria; phylum Actinomycetota; class Actinomycetes; order Propionibacteriales; family Nocardioidaceae; genus Nocardioides. The sequence goes on along the minus strand of JBAVCA010000063.1, from coordinate 7,399 downwards.
GGACGGCCGGTACGTCCGGCAGGTCCGGGCTCGCGACCTCTACGCCAAGATGATGCGCACGCTGGCCCAAACGGGCAATGGTTGGATGGCCTTCAAGGACGCTGCCAACCGCACCTGCAACCAGACTCGCGACACCCCAGGCGGTCCGGTGGTGCACCTCTCCAACTTGTGCACAGAGATCATCGAGGTCTCCTCCGACTCCGAGACCGCCGTGTGCAATCTCGGCTCGGTCAACCTCGCCCAGCACCTGATCGCTCCCACCGCCGGAGCGCCTGGTCTCGACTGGGACAAGCTGAGGGCCACCGTGCGCACCGCGCTCCCTCTCCTCGACCGGGTGGTCGACGTCAACTACTACCCGAGTGCGGAGGCCGCCGCGTCGAACCCGCGCTGGCGCCCGATCGGACTCGGGTTGATGGGACTCCAGGACGTCTTGTTCGCGCTCGGGCTGCCCTTCGACTCCCCGGCGGCCCGCGAGCTGTCGACCCGGATCTCCGAAGAGGTCTACCTGACCGCGCTCGAGGTGTCGTGCGCCCTGGCTGAGCGACAGGGCGCTCATCCGTCGTACGGCGAGACTCGGGCGGCTGCGGGCATGCTGCAGCCCGACCTGTGGGACGCGACGGGCACCCAGACCGAACGCTGGACGACCGTGCGCTCGCGCATCGCCGAGCACGGCCTCCGCAACTCACTGCTCATCGCGATAGCACCGACCGCCACCATCGCCTCGATCGCGGGCTGCTACGAGTGCATCGAGCCGCAGGTCTCCAATCTCTTCAAGCGCGAGACCCTGTCCGGGGAGTTCCTCCAGATCAATGTGGCCCTGACCCGGGAGCTCAAGGCGCGTGGCCTGTGGACCGCAGAGATCCGCGAGGCAGTCAAGCGTGCTGAGGGCTCGGTGCAGGGCCTCGATGCCCTGCCTGAAGACGTCCGTCTGCTCTTCCGGACAGCTTGGGAGCTGCCGCAACGAGCCCTGATCGACATGGCTGCCGAGCGCTCGGCCTACATCGACCAGAGTCAGTCGCTCAACTTGTTCCTCGCCGGACCCTCCATCGGCAAGCTGTCGTCGATGTACCTGCATGCGTGGAAAGCCGGTCTCAAGACGACCTACTACCTGCGGTCGCGACCGGCCACGCGGATCACCCAGACGACGACGTCGCTCGAGCGACCCGTCGCCCGACCCGGCCCGGTGACCGAACCGAGCAATGACGTCGCCGGCACGCCCGGCGACGTCATCAGGAACGACCTCGACATCGACACCGACCACGGCCCGAGCGACGGGCCCCACGACGGGCCCCACGACGGGTCCCGCGATGAGTCCCGCGATGAGTCCCGCGACGAGCGGGCCCTGGCCCTGGCCTGCTCGCTCGAGAATCCCGAGAGCTGCGAGGCCTGCCAATGACCACGACCCGGACCGACGACCCGATGCTGCTTGACCCGGGGATGAACCTCACCCTGCGTCCGATGCGCTACCCACGGTTCTACGACCGCTACCGAGATGCCATCAAGAACACCTGGACGGTGGAGGAGGTCGACCTGCACTCCGACCTCAAGGACCTCCAGCGCCTGAGCTCTGCCGAGCGCCACCTGGTCTCACGTCTGGTCGCGTTCTTCGCGACCGGCGACACCATCGTGGCCAACAACCTAGTGCTCAACCTCTACCAGCACATCAATTCCCCGGAGGGTCGGCTCTACCTGAGTCGGCAGCTCTTCGAGGAGGCCGTGCACGTGCAGTTCTACCTGACGCTGCTCGACACCTATGTCACCGACGAGACCGAGCGGCACGAAGCGTTCGCAGCCGTCGACAACATCCCCTCGATCAAGGCAAAGGCCGACTTCTGCTTCCGCTGGATCGACTCGGTCTTCGACCTCGACGAGCTCCAGACCAAGGAGCATCGCCGCAAGTTCCTGCTCAACCTGATCTGCTTTGCAGCAGTCATCGAGGGACTCTTCTTCTACGGGGCATTTGCGTACGTCTACTTCCTGCGCTCACGCGGCTTGCTCAACGGTCTGGCCTCCGGCACCAACTGGGTCTTCCGCGACGAGTCGATGCACATGGCCTTCGCCTTCGACGTCGTCGACACGGTCCGCGCCGAGGAGCCTGATCTCTTCGACGACGACCTGGCCGCGCAGGTGCGTCAGATGCTGATCGACGGTGTGGACGCGGAAGCGCAGTTCGCCGACGACCTGCTCGGCGGCGGAGTAGCCGGACTCTCGATCGGTGACATGCGGGCCTACCTCGAGTACGTCGCAGACCGCCGCATGGAACGCCTCGATCTCCCGGTCATCTACGGGTCGAAGAACCCGCTGGCATTCATGGAGCTCCAGGACGTGCAGGAACTCTCGAACTTCTTCGAACGCAAGGTCTCGGCCTATCAGGTCGGCGTCACCGGGGCGGTCGGCTTCGACGAAGACTTCTGAGGGCCGCTGCCGCTGCGGCCGGCCGAGGACTCCCGGGGATCGGGTCCAACTCGATCCCCGGAGAGCTTCTGCTGCCCCCCCCCACGACGACGACCCTGCGGTCACGGGTGCAACGGACAGCTCAGCCTGTCGCGGTCGCAACTGGTCCAGACCAGTCACGGCAATTTGTGGAAGATTCTTCTACTATCTGGCCGTTTGGCGTCCGTCGGGCGCGCTCTTGGGTAGTGTTCTCTCATCAAGCCGTTGGAGACCCGAGACTCCAGCGGCTTGGTACTTTTTCCTCGGGATGTTGCTGAGCCGTCACCGGCCGTCGTCACAACGGCGTGAGCAGCGCCGCAGGGAGCCACTCCTCCACCAGGATCCAGGCATCCGGCCGCAGTTGCGCGGCGTACGTCACCCGGCCCTCCCAGCCGGCGTGAACCTGACGCCACTCCACGAGCAGCCCCGGGCGCTTGATGCCTTGGGCGTCGACCGCGTCCGCCACCCAGCAGTGTCGCGCTGGACACTCCTCGATCGCACCGCTCGCTGGCGCGGGCACTGAGGAGGAACCCACTCGGACTCGCTCGGACAGTGGCACGCCGCTGCCCTGCTTGCTCCAGCCGCCCGCCATGACGGCATCATCTCACAGTATCGAACACGTGTTCGAATCTCTCCCGAACGTACGCCGCCTTCAGTCGTCCTCGTCCGCGAAGTCCTCGTCGTGCGTGCCCGGGCGCGGGGCCCAGGGCAGCTCCTTGGCGGAGCGCACGACGATCAACCGATCACCACGTGCGAGGCGGGTGACCACGGGGTCGAAGTAGTTGTAGACCTGCTCGTCACGCACCACGGAGATCACCTGGTCGGGGAGGCCCTGCGGCTGCATCCCGACCTCGTTCACGAGCAGCTCGCGCTCGGCCACCTCGAGACCTTGGCCGTAGCTGAGCAAGTCCTCCATCACGGACCCGAGCGTCGGCGAGAGCGACGAGAGCCCGAGCAGACGTCCGACGGCGTCGGAGGAGGTGATCACCGAGTCGGCGCCCGACTGCTTCATCAATGAAGCGTTCTCCTGCTCGCGGACCGCCGCAACGATGAAGGCCTGCGGATTGGCCTGGCGCGCGGTGAGAGTGGTCAGCACGTTGGAGTCGTCTCGGTTGGTGGTGATGATGAGCTGGTCGGCGTCCTGCACACCGGCACGCATCAAGACCTCCTTGCGGGTCGCGTCCCCGGTCACGACGGCGAGACCGTCCTCGTGGGCGTCTGCCAGAGCCGAGGCGGCAGAGTCGACGATGACGATCGCCTGCTTGTCGAGGCCGTTGCTGAGCAAGGTCTTGACCGCCGAGCGGCCCTTGGTGCCGTAGCCGACGACGATGACGTGGTGGTCCATCTTTCTCCTCCATCGAGCGATCCGGATCGCCTCCCGGCCCTGACTGGCCAGGACCTCCAGGGTCGTGCCGATCAGCAGCACCAGGAACGCGATGCGCAGCGGCGTGACGACGAAGGCGTTGATCATCCGTGCCTGGTGCTCCACGGGGGCGATGTCGCCGTAGCCGGTCGTGCTCAGCGTGACGGTCGTGTAGTAGATCGCATCCGAGAACGACACGACCCCGTCAGCAGCGTCGCTGTAGCCGCCGCGGTCGAAATAGACCAGGAGCACCGTGCCCACCAGGATCGCGATCGCCGCCAGCAGCCGCTTCCCGAGGGCGCTCCACGGGGAGCTCTCACCCTCCGGCAGCGAGACCTTGAAGGCAGACTTGCTGCCCGGGGTCTCGCGCAGGTCGTCGGACACGAGGCGAATCTAGTCCACGGGCGGCGCGGTCTCGTGTGCGCCGCGCCCCTTGGTCCGAGCACTGCGCGCCATCCGTAGCCGCGCCATCAGCTCCAGACGGGCCCGGGTGGTGCTGAGCTGCGGGAAAACCGAGTCGAATGCTGCGTTGACTGCCGCCCCGACGAGGACCGCGAGCGCCACGACGTACAACCAGAGCAGGACGGCGATCGGCGCCGCCAACGGGCCGTAGATGGACTTGGAGTCGGCGGCGGTCACCATCAGCACCCACCGCAGGACGTAGGACCCCAGGATCCACATCACCAGGGAGAAGGTCGCCCCGGGGAGGTTGAAGCTCCAGTTGGTCCGCACCGGGACCGAGACGTGGTAGAGCGTGGCGAGGAAGCAGACGCAGACCACCACCACGATCGGCCAGTAGAACGCGCCCAGGAACATCAGCTCGGCGGGAAGGACCTCACGCACCAGCTGGGGTCCGGCGACCACCAGCGGCAACGAGATCGCCCCGGTGACCATGGCCAGGATGTAGAGGCCGAACGCCAACGCGCGGGTCTTGATGATCCCGCGGTGGCCCCCGAGACCGTGCATGATCGTGATGGTGTCGACGAAGACATTGAGGGCACGCGAGCCGGACCACAGCGCCAGGACGAACCCGAGCGAGATCACGTCGAGGCGCCCACCCTTGAGCACGTCGTCCATCGTCGGAACGATCACGTCGGCCACCGCGCCGTCGGTGAGGAAGGTGGAGGCCAGGTCGATCACCGACTGTCTGATGCTGTCGACCTGAGTGTCGGTGAACTGCTCCGAGACGTAGCCGACCGCTCCCGCCAGCGCGAAGATCAGCGGAGGCACCGACAGCACGGCGAAGAATGCGCCCTCCGCTGCCAGGCCGGTGACGCGGTAACGCATGCACGACCCCACGGTGGTCACGATCAGTCGCCACAGGTACCAGGCGAACCTCCGCCCCCGTACCGAGGCCCACTCGACCAACGGCCTCGGGCGTTCACCACGCTCACCACCGGGGCCCGCGACAGCGGTCTCGGAGGGGTCCGCGGTCATGACGCCACGCTAGCCATCGGCACCGCTGCAGTGCGGGATGTGGGTCCGTGAGCCGGAGCACGCTGCCGGCACCTGCGGGGGGCCGCTAGGGGCAGCTCGGGTGGTGCGCGGGTCTGGCGGCCACGCTCGTCAGACGAGAGCCGGCGCGTCGATCAGGTGAGCTCGAGGCCCGGATACAGCGGGTGCTTGTCGAGCATCTCGGCCGACTGGCGCTTGACCGCCTCGGCAACCCCGTCGCCCAACGTGTACGACGCCTTCGACGTGCCGCCGGCCTTGGTCGCGCCGGCCTCGGTGTTCGTCAGCACCTTGACGATCAGCTCGGCAACCTGGTCGAACTCGTCGTGGCCGAAGCCTCGGGTCGTGAGCGCAGGGGTACCGAGGCGAATACCTGAGGTGTACCAGGCGCCGTTGGTGTCGCCCGGAACCGAGTTGCGGTTGGTCACGACGCCGGCGTCGAGCAGGGCCGACTCGGCTTGACGGCCGGTGATCCCGAAGGACGACACGTCGAGCAGCACCAGGTGGTTGTCGGTGCCACCGGTGACGAGGTTGGCACCCCGGTTCAAGAATCCCTCCGCGAGCGACTTGGCGTTGTCGGCGACGTTCTGGGCGTAGGTCTGGAACGAGGGCTGACGCGCCTCGGCGAACGCAACTGCCTTGGCGGCCATCACGTGGGAGAGCGGGCCCCCGAGCACCATGGGACACCCGCGGTCGACGCTGGGGGCGTACTCCTCGGTGGCCAGCACGATGCCGCCGCGCGGGCCGCGCAGCGACTTGTGAGTCGTCGAGGTGACGATGTGGGCATGCGGGACGGGGTCTTCATCACCGGTGAAGACCTTGCCGGCCACGAGGCCGGCAAAGTGGGCCATGTCGACCATGAGAGTGGCGCCGACCTCGTCGGCGATCTCGCGCATCTTGGCGAAGTTCACCCGACGCGGGTAAGCGGAGTAGCCGGCAACGAGAACGAGCGGCTTGAACTCACGGGCCTTGGCAGCGACCTTGCCGTAGTCGAGGAGGCCGGTGACCGGGTCGGTGCCGTACTGCTGCTGGTGGAACATCTTGCCGCTGATGTTGGGACGGAAGCCGTGGGTCAAGTGACCGCCGGCGTCCAGGCTCATCCCGAGCAGACGCTGGTTGCCGAGCTCCTTGCGCAGCTTCTCCCAGTCGTCGTCGGTGAGCTCGTTGACATTCTTCATGCCGGCGTCGGCCAGCCACGGGCTCTCCACGCGGTGCGCCAGGATGGACCAGAAGGCAACCAGGTTGGCGTCGATCCCCGAGTGCGGTTGGACGTAGGCGTACTCCGCCCCGAACAGCTCACGAGCGTGCTCGGCTGCGAGGCTCTCGACGGTGTCGACGTTCTGGCACCCCGCGTAGAAGCGGTGGCCGACGGTGCCTTCGGCGTACTTGTCGCTGAACCAGGTCCCCATCGTGAGCAGCACTGCAGGCGAGGCGTAGTTCTCGCTCGCGATCAGCTTGAGCGAGCTGCGCTGGTCGGCGAGCTCGGCCCTGGTCGCCGCAGCGATCCGTGGCTCCACCGAGGCGATGACCTCGAGGGCCTGCGAATAGGCACTGCTGGTCAGGGAGTTCAGGTCAACCATGGCTCCAGCCTAGTGGGGCGCCCGTGCTGTCAGGAGACCACGGTGCACGCCAGGTCGAGGAAGGTCGATAGCCGACGCCGCTGGGCCACGGTGGGTACCACCAGGCGGGACAGCTCGCGGCCGCCGCCGAGGCGGACGAACACGCGAAACAGGAACGTCCGGGTGCTCTGCCCCAGTGAGTGCGGGTCGCAGCGACCGGCGTCGCGAACGATGATTTGAATTCTGATCTGAGGACGCCCTGGGCGCAGCACGGTGGGGTGGTCAGCGCCGCGCAGCGGCACGTCGAACAAGACCGACCCGTCGAGCTGGACGACCCTGACCTTGGTCGGGGCGCTCTCGGCCGCCGGGCGCGCCAGCACGAGGTGGCCACGCAGGACCGGTCCGCTTCACTCGGAACGTGATGTGCGCCACGTCCGAGCACTGCGGCAGCCGTAGGACGTCCATTATTCGGGACGGGCGTCTCACATCACGAGACCCCGCGTTGTGGGGACGGTGTCCGAACCGTGAGACTCCAGGGCATGGTCACTGCTGGCACCTCCGCCCATCTCGTGGTACGGCGCCACGTGGACCT
>JBAVCA010000062.1:0-1827 GCA_049586475.1 Nocardioides sp. | reverse complement strand
GGCGACCTCCAGGCGCGCCGCTGGGTCGACCCGAGCGGGGCGTCGATCACGATGACGGTGCGCCAGCAGGGCGAGGACGGCGGGGTGCTGGTCGACCTCGTCCCGTCGTACGCCGCCCCGGCCGGGGCCCAGCCCGGCGTCCGGGTCGGCGTCCTGGTGGGGCACGGCCAGACCCTGGCCGCCGACCTCGTCGACCTCGCCGGCCACACCGTGACCCGCATCGCCTGCGACCTGGCCCAGAGCATCGTCGCGGAGGTCTCCGAGACGCGCCCGGCACACCTGACCGCACTGGGCGTGGAGGTGAGCGTGCACCTCGACGCGGCGGCCTACCTCGCCTCCGGCGACACGGCCCCAGCCACCGGCGAGGTGCTGGCCTACGGCCTCCTCGGGGAACCCGACGCCGCGACGCCGACCGCGCACCTCTCGGGCACCGTCGCGGCCGTGTCGAGCCACGAGACCGCGCTCGGTCAGGGCTTCCACGCGGTTTGCCTGGACACCGCCGTCGGCGAGCTGACGCTGTGCCTGGCCACCGCCGACCATCCGACCGCACCGGAGTTGGGCAATGTCGTGGCCGGGGTCTGCTACCTGGTGCTGGACGTCCCCGACCTGTGGTGAGTGCGCCGATCGGCGCTCAGCACCACAGGTCGCGGAGCAGCTCGACCTCGGCCGCTGCTTGCGCGTAGCCGGCTCGCGCCGAGGGCGCGCGTGCTGCCGGGTCGAGGACGTTCTTGCCGATCGCGGTGAGGGAGTCCTCGTCCGGGGTGATCACCAGGTGGTCGACCCCCAGGTGCCGCAGCTGCTGGCCCGCCGTGCGCAGCGGACCGACCGCCCGGTCCCCCGGGGTCAGGGCGACGACCCGGGTGCACCCTCCGACGAGGTCGGCGTTCGAGCCCGAGCGCACACCGCCGTCGATGTAGAGCTCGGTCCCGATCGGGATCGGCGGGTAGACGCAAGGCACCGCACAGCTGGCGTTGACCGCGTCCTCGAGGCTGACCTCGGGTCGGTGGCCCTGCGGGCCGAAGGTCATCAGCTCACCGGTGGCGACGTCGACGGCGGTGACCAGCAGGTCCCGCTCGGCCCAGGTCAGGCCCCCGATCCGCTTGTCGACCTGTGCGTAGCGCTCCTGGACGGTCGGCGTCCGCCCACGTGCGGAAGCGCGCACGGCGCGGGCACCGAGCACTCGCCCGAAGCGGGCCAGGTCGCCGCGCGACTGGAGCAGCGAGATAGCGAACGCAGCCACCGTGCCGAGCCCGATGGAGGCGACGTCGACGTCCCCGTCGCCGAGGTCGGCAGGTGGCAGGAGCTGCCGGCGGTAGAGCTCCTCGAGGCCGAGATCGCTGGTGATCTGCGCGCCGACGATCGAGCCAGCGGATGTTCCGACGATCCGGTCCGCGGTGGTGAGGTCGACCCCGCGCTCGGCGAGGCCGTGGAGAAGACCGGTCTCCCAGGCGATGCCGGTGATGCCTCCACCGCCGAGCACCAGGCCCCGTCGATCCACTGGCTCACTCACCTGATGCGCCTCCGTGGTCGGGATCGGGTTCGGGCCATCAGTCATCGTCGCGCCTCAGTCTTTCGCCCAGCCAGAGCTTCATGCTGCCGGCGAACCCGGCCGGGTAGAAGGTGTACACCCAGGAGTCCATCCACCGTCGCAGCACGGCTGCACGACCGACTGGTGGTAGCCACGGGCCACACTGTGGCACGCGGTGCCTCAGCCCAGGCCGTACTCGTCCACCGCGGTGGACTTCACCGCGAGCCAGACCTTGCGACCCGGAGCCAGGCCCAGCTCCACGGCAGCGTCGGCCGTGACGTCGGCGATCAGGCTGGAGC
>JBAVCA010000061.1:0-2171 GCA_049586475.1 Nocardioides sp. | reverse complement strand
CCGAGGCGCGCTTCATGATCGGCTCCCAGTCGGGGTCGGTCATGTCGGCAACAAGCACGTCGCCCTCGACGAACTCGTGCATCTGCTCGACCGAGGTCAGCACCCGCACCGCACCGGCGCCGATCTTCTGCCCGATCGCACGCCCCTCGACCAGCACGTCGACGCCCTTGGTCATAGCCTTGTCGATCTTGAAGCGCTCCTGCGCCCCACCTTTGCGCGACTGCACGGTCTCGGGCCTCGCCTGCAGGACGTAGAGGAGGCCGTCCACGCCGTCGCGGCCCCACTCGATGTCCATCGGGCGGCCGTAGTGCTCCTCGATCACCAGCGCATGGCGCGCCAGCTCGGTGACCTCGTCGTCGCTGAGGCTCAGCCGCCGCGCCTCGGCGACGTCGACCGGGACGAACTCGGTGGTGTGCCCGACCCGGGCATCGGAGGTGTAGACCATCTTGGTGGCCTTGCCACCGACCCCGCGCTTGAGGATCGCCGGCCGACCAGCACGCACGGCCGGCTTGTAGACGTAGAACTCGTCCGGATTGACCGCCCCCTGCACGACGCCCTCGCCCAACCCGTAGGCCGAGGTGATGAAGACGGCGTCGTCGAAGCCCGACTCGGTGTCCATCGTGAACATCACGCCGGAAGCCCCGATGTCGGAACGCACCATCTTCTGCACCCCGGCGGACAGGCCGACGTCGGCGTGGGCGAAGCCGTGGTGGACCCGGTAGGCGATGGCCCGGTCGTTGTAGAGGGAGGCGAACACTTCACGCACCGCGAGCAGCACCTCGTCGATGCCGCGCACGTTGAGGAACGTCTCCTGCTGACCGGCGAAGGAAGCATCCGGGAGGTCTTCGGCGGTCGCCGAGGACCGTACGGCGAAGGACGCCTCCTCGCCCGACTCTCCCGCGAGCTTGTCGTAGGCGCTCCGGATGTCGGCCTCGAGGTCGGCGGGAAATTCGACGTCGATGATCGCGCCGCGGATCTCCGTACCTACTTCGGCCAGGCGCCGTACGTCGTCGGTGTCGAGGCCGTCGAGCAGCCCGGAGATCCGCTCCGCGAGCCCGGTGTCGCCGATGAACCGGTGGAACGCGCCCGACGTCGTCGCGAACCCGTCGGGCACCCGGACGCCCAGCCCGCTCAGGTGCGACACCATCTCGCCGAGCGAGGAGTTCTTGCCGCCGACCTCCTCGAGGTCGGCGAGGCCCAAGTCGGAGAACCACCGGACGTTGGTGTGCTGCGGCTCGCTCATGAGGTCAGTCATCCTGTTCTGTGGAGGAGATACGGCGGTCCGACAACCTCGATGCCATCAGGTCGTGCGGAGCGGTGGGGGGACGGTCGCGGGCCTTGCTGCGCTCACGGCTGAGGATGCCGCCGTTGCGCTTGAGCGTCTGCAGGATCATCGTCGAAATCTCCTCCACCGACTTCGCCGAGGAGTCGATGACCGGCACCCGGTGCGCGGCGAAGATCTCGGCAGCGCGCCGCAGCTCCCAGCGGCACTGCGAGGCCTCGGCGTACGACGACCCGGGACGACGCTCGTTGCGCACCCGGCTCAGCCGCTCGACGGTCGTGGTGATGCCGAAGCACCGCTCCTGGAAGTCGCGCACCGGACGAGGCAGCTCGGAGGACTCGAGGTCCTCATCGACCAGCGGGTAGTTGGCGACGAACAGTCCGTGCTGCAGGGCGAGGTACATGCTCGTCGGGGTCTTGCCACAGCGTGAGGGCGCCAGCAGGATCACGTCAGCCTTGTCGAGCGCGCGCAGGCTCTGGCCGTCGTCGTGCTCGATGGTGAACTCCACCGCCGCCATCCGCGAGTTGTAGCGCTTGATGTCGCCGACACCGTGCAGTCGCGCAGCCTGCCGGACGCCGCGCTGCCCGAGGATCGCCTCGACCTTGTTCATGTGCATGTCGAAGAAGTCGATCAAGGGCGCCTGGGTGGTGGCAAGGACGCTGCGGACCTCGTCCTCGGCCGCCGTCGTGAAGGCCAGCGGCTGCACCGGCCCCTTCATCGCCTCGTCGAGGATCTCCACGACCCGCTGCGCGTCCTCGGCGGTCGAGATGAACGGAATCACCGTGCGGTCGAAAACCTGGTCGGGAAACTGGATGAGCAGGGCGTTGCCCATCGTCTCGGCGCTGATGCCGGTGGAGTCGGACAGGAAGAACACGGGTACGGCGTGCTG
>JBAVCA010000060.1:0-14243 GCA_049586475.1 Nocardioides sp. | reverse complement strand
AGCGTGAGTCCTTCGAGGACATGATCACCGACGCGCTCCAGGTCCAGACGGGGCTCCAGACCCTGCCGACCGACGAGATCAACTACATGCGCAACGCCGTCAAGGCGACCGTCGACGCCTACACCGGAGAGGTCACCCTCTACGCCTGGGACGAGGAGGACCCGCTCCTGAAGTCGTGGATGGGGGCCTTCCCCGGCACGGTCGAGCCCAAGTCGGCCATGTCGGACGACCTGCTCGCCCACGTGCGCTACCCCGAAGACCTCTTCAAGGTGCAGCGCTACCAGTTCGCCCGCTACCACGTCAGTGACGCCAGCGACTGGTACGAGTTCAACGACCGCTGGGCCGTCCCGGAGGACCCGCAGGCCCCGGGCGTCTTCCAGGCGCCGTACCGGTTGTTCGTCGGGGGAGCCAAGGCCTCGAACTTCTCGTTGACCTCGGTCTACGTGCCGTTCCGGCGCAACAACCTGGCGTCCTTCGTCTCGGTCAACTCTGACGCCGAGAGCGGGGAGTACGGCAAGATCAGCGTGCTCCGGCTCAACGACGCCGAGGCCAGTGACGGCGACCAGACGTCCGGTCCTGGCCAGGTGGCCAACGACTTCATCTCCGACCAGCGCATCAACGAGGCGTTGCTCCCGCTGAAGAACTCCGGCGCGAGGGTCACCTACGGCAACATGCTGACCTTCCCGATCAACGACGGGCTGATGTACACCCAGCCGGTCTACGTCTCGCGCCAGGTCACCGATGCCTCCTACCCCGAGCTGCGGTTCGTGCAAGTGAAGTTCGGCGACGACATCGGTTACGGCGAGACCTTCCAGCAGGCGATCCAGGACCTCTTCGGGTCCGACACGACGCCGGCACCGGTCGAGCCCGACCCGACCGAGCCCGACGACGAGCCCGAGCCGACGCCGGCACCCGGCACCGGCACGCTCCAGGACCAGCTCGACCGAGCCCTCGCCGACGCCCTGGCGGCGTTCGACAAGGCCGACACCGCGCTGCAGAACGGCAACTTGGGCGTCTACCAGAAGCAGGTCGCCCGGGCCCAGACGCTCCTCGAGCAGGTCGCCAGCCTCAAGGACCGGATCGACAGCCGCGGCTGAGCGTTCAGGCGCCTGAGAGGCGGGTGACCCACCTCTCAGGCGTCCGATTTGGCCCCTCCACCCCTAGCCGCTAACGTTGGGTTCACCGACGCGGGGTGGAGCAGCTCGGTAGCTCGCTGGGCTCATAACCCAGAGGTCGCAGGTTCAAATCCTGCCCCCGCTACAACGCAGTCGAAAGATTGTCACCGAAGCCCCCACATCTTGTGGGGGCTTCGGTCGTTTTCGTTCACATCCAGCGGCGTTCATCATCGCCGCAGTGGGTGCGGGGGACCGGACCCACGCTCAGCGAGCGCGGCCCCCGCCGTCCGACTTCCTGCAGTCGGCAACAGGGATTGGCGCATCGTGTGGCGAGTCGTCGAGATGGTCGCCGTTGAACTCGCTGAGGCAAATGGCATCATTGACCTCCGGCTGAGCCACACAGCGCTCGGTACCTCGCGGCACCGTGCGCACCACTCCCGTCACTCCTGCAGCGGGGTTGAGCGGGCCGGCAGGAGGCACAAGCGCTCCACGGCCGGTTCGCCCTCCCACTGCAAGGCGGCCACCTGCTCGGCACTGCGCCGACCGGTCATGGCTCGGAACAGCTCGAAGCGGTCGGCTGTGACGCCGCTGTCCACCGGCGCCGAGCCGCACGTGGTACGCGTGCCCTCCGACGTCGTCAGCACCAGGCCGCCCTCGCCGTAGCCGTCCCGCAACTGCCCGAGCACCGTCGTCGCCCACTCCCAGCCGACGTCGACGCCCTCGCTGGCCCGCTCGCCGGGGAGCAGCAGCGCACCGCGCAGGTCGTGCTCGTGGGTCGTTAGGTCGAATACCACCTGCGCGGCCTGCATCGCGTCCACCGTCAGCAGTGCGTCGGTCACCGGCGCCTGCTCCCACTCGGTGAGCAGGTCGTTCACCGTGCAGTCCTTGCGTGCGCTCACCTGCGCGGCGGTCCACGGGTCGCTACCCGCGCCTTCGATGCGCCCGGCGGCGACGTCGACGGCGACGCCCACCGCGTGCGCCAGCAGGTCTCGCACGCTCCAGTCCGGGCAGGCCGGCACCTGCCTGGCCAGCTCCTCGGACGACGTCTGTCGCACCAGCTCGGTCATGCGCTCGCGCACGGCGACGTACGCCGCCGCACTGTCCTCGGGGGTCGTCATGGCCCCTTCCTAGACCATCGGCAGCGGTCGAGCCACTCCGGGGCACGGCGTGCCGCGGCTTGCTGAGCAGGCGTTCGACATCCTGAGTGAGCGCCTGGACAAGGTCTTCACCTCCCCTGCGCGGGAGGGGCGGGGTTTCTGGGGGGCGTCGTACGGCACCGGAACGACGACGTGCGAAAGGGTTGGCACCAGGCGCGGCGATGTCGAGGGCAATCCACCCCAGTAGGTCGATGATGCCGTCGGCCCAGAAGGCCTCCTCTTACGAGGCGCACACATCACGGCCGCCGGTCAATACGCTGAGAGACGTCAGCAGTACCTGGCCAGGAACCCGCACGGCTACCGCCTGCCACGCAACACCGGTGGGAGTTCCCCGAGACAAGCTGACTTCCTCCTACTCGGCTAACTCCCGCGGACCTCCGCACGGCGGGATTGGCCCCGGACCACGCCGGCAGGTGCGGAGCCCAGTCGTGAGCCGGTTTACCAGGCGCATATATCGCGGCTGCCGACGTAGAGATGGGCCACAAGTCGTGGGATGGTTGAGTTGCCACAACCCCTAGCAACCGGAGTCAATCGTGCGAAACAAGTTCATTGGGTTATTTCTTGTCGCCGCACTGAGCGTCGCGATGCCGGTCCCCTCGCAGGCCGACATGTACGCTCCAAACTCCAGCAGCCGCAACTTCGCCAGCGGCCCCGGTGGCTGGACCAGCTCCACCTCCAACGACGGCCTGTGCCTGCAGTCGGTGCTGTGCCCGGCGGTCAAGAACACCTGGCGCCGGGGCGGCACCGACGGCAACGGTTATATCCGGACCCAGTTCACCAGCGTCGCGGAGACGCTCCTCGGCACGTCGGTCGGCGTCTGGCAAAGCCCGGCCTTCACGTACAAGGGCAACAACGGCCACACGCCCGCGACCGTGAAGCTCAACCTGAACAAGCGCTCCAACCTGGGTGCGCTGCTCGGCGCGGACATTGCCAACGGCACCAACTACCGCGTCGACCTCGTGAAGCCGCGTGGGCGCCTGATCAACGTCATCCCGACGCGCAGGCTGAGGGACAACACAACGTTTTCCGCCGTCCGGTCGGCGTCGGTGAACCCGAAGCTGCTCAAGATCGGGAGTGTTTACCGGATCCGGATCACCACGACCTATCACTCGGCGGCGACGGTGATCGCGACCGGCAAGGTCGACTACGACAACGTGCGGCTGACCGCGGCCGGCCGAAGCAGCAGCGGGATCACCACCAACAAGCAGCTCCGCGAGGTCACCAAGTCCTTCATCCTTCCCGGATCCGCGAAGCTAGTCCGCAACCACGTGAAGCTGCTGCTGCGCTGCCCCGGCATGGCGGCCCCCGAGAAGTGCCGGATCAACGTGCACGGACTGGCGGCCGGTAAGGCGTCCGAGCAGGCCACCACCAAGAAGTGGGTCAGGCTCGCGCCCGGCACACGCCGCTGGGTCAAGGTCCGAGTGAAGCCCAAGTACGTGGAGCACTACCGCAGTGCGAACAAGGTCTGGATCAAGTCGGCCGTGCAGGTCGGCCAGGAGCGCGTGGTCGTGCGCAAGCACGTCAAGCTGCGTCACTGATCACTGATCAACCGTGGGCAGCCGCCAATCTGTGCGGCTGCCCACGGCTCAGCCCAGATCCTGCATGTAGCCGCACCCACCGACCTGCTCAC
The DNA here is from genome assembly GCA_049586475.1 of Nocardioides sp. GTDB lineage: Bacteria > Actinomycetota > Actinomycetes > Propionibacteriales > Nocardioidaceae > Nocardioides. The sequence continues at coordinate 10,341 of JBAVCA010000060.1, read as the reverse complement.
CGAGTTGGGGGCGACCGGGGGTCAGCTAGAACCGGGGCCTAGTTGCGGGTCGACGCGATGAAGCGTGGCCACCAGCTGTGTAGGTCACGCTGCCACCACGGCCACCAGTGCAGGCCGCAATCATGGAGCACAGTGGTGTGCGGGACGCGCTGAGCTGTCAACGCTTCGTCCAGGTGAACGACCGAGCGACGGATCGCGGCTTCAGCTAGTGGAATGCCGTACGGGGCGTACTGGGCATCGGCCGGTTCGCACAGATTTCCGTTGCCGCTTGCGAGATACACGTTCGTGTCCCGGAGCCGAGCCGCCCGCGGGACCGGATCGACGGCATCCCAGGCCTTGGGGTCTGCGACCGGGTTGGGCAGGATACCGGGACCCGCGGGGTCGCTGCCGTCACAGACGGCCAGCGTATGGAAGACCGACCAGAGCGCCGTCCTACCGGGCAGCCCGGCAAAGGACAGCGAAGCCACAGGAGAAAACCCCGCTACAGCGACATAACGGTCAGGACGCGCTGCGGCCAGATGCAGAGCGCTGTACCCGCCGCTGCTGTATCCAGCGATTGCCGTGTGTCTGCGATCGGTCCTGACACGCAGATTCGCTGCGACCCATCGCGGTAATTCGCGGGTCATGTAGGTCTCCCACGCGTGCGCACCATCAGCCCAGTCGAGGGTCATTCCGCTACTCACAGACGTATCCGCCATCACGACGACGGCCTGCTGTCGGTCACGCAGCGACGCTGTGAAGGACAACAGGTCGCTGTAGACCAGCCACGAGTCGGCGCTGCCCTGTGCGCCATGCATCAGGTACAGAACGGGATACCTGCGCGTCGATGTGCGGTAACCCGGGGGCAGCAAGACGCGCACCCTGCTAGCGCCGACCTGAGCAGTGATCAATCGGCGATGGCCAGCATGCGTCTCCTGCCCAAGCGTCTGCTCGCAACTGCCCTCCGGCACCGGCGACGACACCGGTGAGGGCATGCCGACGGCAGGGACAGACACCAACCCGACGGTGAGCGCCGCCACCGCCACCGCAGCACGCACGATCACAGACTGTACAACGATCAAAACCACACCCAGTTACGCGTGGCGTAGTCGTATTCGCGGCTTGCCGCCCGTGGGATCTGTCTCGGCGTGCGGCAGGCGTCGGGTCGCGCCGGCGCTCTCGCCTGGGGTTGGGCCAGGGAGCAGGGGTGCTGAGCGCTCTAGGCCCATACCAACCCCAAGACGGCGCGGTGACGAACAACACATGTGCCCACCGCCCGCCCCAGGGCAAGGCTTACCCGACAGGAGAACCGGCCATGACCCACCCAGATATCACCCCCGCTCCCCGCAAGCACCTCTATGCCCCCGGAACATTCACCACCGCAGGCGCCGCTGACATCGACCTCACCCGACACCACGGACAGGGCAACGGCCTTCGCGTGCACCTCACCTACATCGTCGCTGTCTCGCTCGTTGCACTCGCCAGCCTCGTCGTCGCCATCGCACTCGCGACCGCCCGCATGCAGTAGGGCACTCGGTGGCATGCCGGGCCGAGTCTGGAAGCCGGTGGGTGGGTGCGTGCGTTGAGCCCCCGGGATGATGGGGTCATGACCGCCGAGCCCTGCCCGTTCTGCGACCTCACCCAGACCGACCTCATCATCGAGGCGGGGCCGTGCGCCGCCATCTGGACCAACCAGGCTCCGGTGGGGTCCGTCATGGTGATCCCGAAGGCGCACCGAGAAGCGCCGTGGGATCTCACGGCCGAGGAATGGTCGGCCACCCAACAACTCCTACGCACGATGAGGGATCAGGTCCAGCAGAGCCACCAGCCCGACGGTTGGAACGTGGGCTGGAACGTGGGGCAGGTCGGAGGTCAATCGGTGGGTCACGCCCACTGCCACCTCGTCCCGCGGTATCGGGACGAGCGCTACGCCGGTAGAGGGTTGCGGTGGTGGTTCAAGCAACCGGAGAACTCGCTGGCGCCAGAGCGGCGTTGAGAGCTCCCGGGCGACCCTGATGGCCACACCCCGTCGGCATGCTCGCAGGGTTTGCCGGATCGGCCCGCACTAGCTGCAGAAAAACCACTCGACCCGTCGATCGGCGACGGGTCGAGCGGCTCTGCTGAGCGGTGTTGATACCAGGAAGGCTACGGCTGCACGGCCCCAGCAGCGTCCAGACGCGGTCCGGTGATGCTCGCCGGCCCGGTCGGTACGCCCGCGCCACGCGCAGTGTCGATCAACCGCTGCCGGGCATCGAGGCCACCTACGCCCAGGTCGGCAAGCAACGCCCCCACTCCCGCGACGTGCGGGGTGGCCATCGACGTCCCTGAGTAGACCGCGTAACCGGGGGTCGCGGTGCAGGAATCTACCTCGGCGAGGTCGAGCGGCACCGTGGACCAGATGCCACCCTCACAGGAGAGCAGGCCACCACCCGGGGCTGACAGGTCGATCGCGGCGTCCCAGTCGGAGTAGGCGGCCGGGTCGTCGTCGGTGCCGTAGGCGCCCACGCACGCCGCGGCGTCCTGCCACAGCTCACCCTGGCCGCAGTAAGGAACGCCGTCGTTGCCGGCAGCGAGCGTCACCAGGATGCCGGCGTCGGCAGCCTCCTGCACAGCTTCGGCCCAGCCGTCGTCCAACGGCACGACCGGGTTGGAGATCACCGGGCCGCTGCCGGCGATGAAGCCGATGCTGACCGTGATGACGTCAGCACCCTGCTCCGTGGCGTAACGCGTCGCAGCGGCCAGGTCGCCGACGATCGATCCCTCGTCGTCCCCGACTCGAATGGGCATGATCGTGGCGTCCGGCGCCACGCCGGTGACACCCTTGCCGTCGTCGGCCGCCGCCACCGTCCCGGCCACGTGCGTGCCGTGTCCGTGTCCGTCGTCGACGTAGTCGTAACCAGCACAGGGCACCGGAACACCCTCGGGGCACACCCACGACATCGGTGCCGTGAACCGTCGCTCGAACTCCGGGTGGTGAACGTCGACGCCGGTGTCGATGACCGCGACGACCGCGTCCTCGCCCGTGGTGGTCTCGTTGGCCAGCGTGGCGCCGATTTCCTCCAGTCCCCACATGTTCTCGGAGAAGTCAGGCGCGGCATACTTCTTGGTCTTGGGGGGACGGTCGCCACCCTTGGGAGGCGTCGCGACCGCCTGCTCCGCGAGGGTAGCGGCGCCGGTGTAGGTCGAGGGCTCGGTCACGAGCCAAGGCTGCACCCGGACCTCGTAGCTGCCGGCGGCACCCGGGACGGTCACGCTCTCGGCGCTCCCGGCCGAGCCCGACGAGCCGACCAGGTCGCCCTGCGAGTCGTAGAGGTAGAGATCGAAGTCGGAAGACTCGACATCGCTCTGGATGGAGACGACCAGCGGGAGTCCGCCGTCGCCACTGACGTCCACCGTGACGTGGTCGCAGATCAGGTTGTCAGGGTCCTGCTCGGCCGACGGGCAGGGCAGAACGGTCGAGGCCGCGGCTGCGTAGGTAGCGCCCTGCCAGGCGAAGTCGGCACCTTCGGCAACCGTCCCGGAGGCGGGATCGGCGGCCATGGCCGGAGAGTTGATCGGTGGAGTAGTGAGGAGGAGAAGAGCCGCGCCGAGGGTCGACGCCATTGCCCGAGATGCTCGCATTGGTGACTGCCTTTCATGTGAGGTTTCTCATGCTCAACGAGCAGGCAGCGCCGGGGTCACGCCCCGGCCGGATTGGCCTTAGTTCCCGCCTAGAGAGACTCCCTCTCGGCTGACAGGCCCCTGTTGAGGCTCGCAATCTGTCGGCGCTCGGCCGCAGTGAGGATCGGTGACTCGGCCAGGACCAGCTGGAGCACGTCGGTCTTTCCTTCGATGTAGGTGTCGATGTCCATGTCCGGATCTGCCGCCAAGGTGCTCTTGACTGCGGAGTACAGGTCTCGGAGGTCATCGCGAGTCCGGAGGACGTCACGGACAGCCAGGTGGTTGCGGACGTTCAGGCTCCCCGCCACGCACACGTAGACATTGCGTCGGGGGTGATCGTCCGGCGGGTAGAACGCTTCTCGACCGACGAGTCCGAGATGTCCCCGATGGCGGTAGCCGATGCCTGACAAGGCGATGACCGCCTCATGCATCGTGTCGGCGGGCACGATGACGTCGATGTCGAGAACCGGCTTCGCCGCCAGGCCGGGGACGGCGGTGGATCCGACGTGCTCTATACTCACCGACGGCACGACTGCCAGGGCCTCCCACAGCTGCTCAGCGACACGCGCGAACTGGCTGGGCCAGTCCTCTCGGTAGGCGACGACTTCGACGGGCACGCACCGGATCCTCACACATCGATAGACGACGCCGACCAGGTCCTGGCATCGCCTCGCCTGGGACACTTCTGGCACCTGCGCGACCTCCACGCCGACCCCGCGGTACGACGCGTTTCGAGGGGCCGGCTGAGGTTGACCCGATGGGGTGACCGGTTCTGGGCCACAATGGACGCATGGCCGACCTCCCCCGCAAGGCCGCAGTCCGGACTGCACGTCTGGCTGCGCTGCCGCTGGGGTACGCCGGCCGCAAGACCATGGGCATCGGCAAGCGGCTTGGCGGCGCGCCCGCCGAGGCCGTGATGAGTGACCTGCAGCAACGCACGGCCGAGCAGCTCTTCCGCACGCTGGGTGAGCTCAAGGGCGGCGCGATGAAGTTCGGTCAGCTCCTGTCGGTCTTCGAGGCTGCGCTGCCCGAAGACGTCGCCGCGCCCTACCGCGACCAGCTCACCAGGCTGCAGGACTCCGCTCCCCCGATGCCGACCGCGACCGTGCGCGAGATCCTTGCCCGCGACCTCGGTGCCGACTGGCGGGACAAGCTCGTCTGGCTCGACGGCGGTCCGACGGCGGCGGCCTCCATCGGCCAGGTCCACAAGGGACGCTGGCACGACGGGCGCGAGGTCGCAGTCAAGGTGCAGTACCCCGGCGCCGGCGACGCGCTGCTCTCCGACATCAAGCAGCTGTCCCGGCTCGCCCGCACCATCGGCCCGGTTTTTCCCGGGCTCGACATCAAGCCCCTCGTCGAAGAGGTACGGGCTCGCGCGGTGGACGAGCTCGACTACACCCTCGAGGCCGAGGCCCAAACTGTCTTCGCCGACGCCTTCGCCGACGACCCGGAGATCGTCGTGCCTCGCGTGGTCGCAGTCGGGCCGACAACCATCGTCACCGAGTGGCTCGACTCCGACTCTTCCCTGGCCAAGATCATCAAGGAGGGATCCGTCGAGGAGCGCAACCACTACGGCGAGCTCCTGGTGCGCTTCATGTTCGCCGGCCCGAGCCGAACCGGCATGCTTCATGCGGACCCCCACCCAGGAAACTTCCGCATCATCCCCAACCAGGACGGCACCCCGGGGCGCTTGGGCGTGCTCGACTACGGCGCGGTCGCCCGCCTCCCGGAGGGCAACCTCCCGCGCGCCATGGGGTCGCTGATCCGGCTGGCCGCCCTCGGCGACAGCGACGAGCTGATGGCCGGACTGCGCCGCGAAGGCTTTATCAAGGAGCGGATCAACCTCGACCCGCAGCTCTTGATGGAGTACCTCGCACCCTTCGCCGAGCCCACAATGGTCGAGCGCTTCCAGTTCACCCGTGCTTGGATGCGCGAGCAGTTCGCTCGCCTCAACGACCCCCGGGACCCTGCCTTCACGATCGCCATCAAGATCAACCTGCCGGCGTCGTACATGCTGATCCACCGCACCTGGATCGGCGGGATCGGCGTGCTCAGCCAGTTGGAGGCCGAGGCGCCGTTCAACGCGATCCTCACCGAGTACCTCCCCGGGTTCGCCGACGCGGGCTGACTGCCTAGCGGTGACGGTGGGCGTACTCCGGTGCAGGTCAGGGTGATCCCTGGAGGTCGAGGTGCATGACGTGCAGCCCGACCAGACCGTGACTCGCGGAGTCGAAGGCGTCCGGCACGGTGCCGATGATCGTGAAGCCAAGCCTCTGCCACAAGGCGACCGCCGCGGTATTGGTCTCCACGACCGCGTTGAACTGGATGGCGCGGAAGCCGGCGTCGCGGTGCCACTGCACGACGTACTCGCCGAGGCGGCGACCGACCCCACGACCGCGAGCCTCAACCGGGACCATGAACGAGCCCGTGCCGATGTGATCGCCCCGCCCCGGCCGGTTGGGACCCATCGTGGCGCTGCCGAGGATGACCCCGTCCTCCTCGAGGACCACGGTCTGCCCGGGCTGCTGCATGGTCCACAGCGCACGGGCCTGATCGCTCGAGAGGTCCAGTGGGTAGGCGTAGGAGTCCCCAACCGCCACGATGTCGGCGAAGAAGGGCCATACGTGGGTCCAGTCCTCGGACGTCATCGGTCTGATGGTCGAGGCCCGGCTCACGAACCGACGCTCCCGTCGATCGACTCACGGAGCAGGTCGGCGTGTCCGTTGTGGCGGGCATACTCCTCGATGAGGTGCACCAGGATCCACCGCAGGCTGATTCCCTCGCCGGAGTGCGAATGGCGGCGGACCGCGATCATGTCGAGGCTGTCGGCGCTCGACAGGGCCTCATCGGAGCGAGCCACGAAGCGGTCGAAGACGCTGCGCAGAGCGACCGGCTCCTGCCCGGCGGCGCTGTGCCAGTCCCAGTCGTCGTCGGCCTCCCAGTCGACGTCGTCGAACGGAGCACGCGGCGGCTCGCCGAGCAGAGTCACCCCGATCCACCAGTCCTCCACGAACGCCAGATGCTGGAGCATGCCGCCGAGCGTCAGGTCCGACGGGGCCAACCTACGGTCGAGCTGAGCGGCGTCGAGCCCCTCGGTCTTGACTCGCAAGACGTCGCGGTGGTGGTCGAGGAAGGCCAGCAGCGTGGCCCGCTCGTCGGCGGCGTACGGCGTGGCGCGGGGCTTGGTGGGCATGGCGGGGACGTTAGCCGGACGGGGCCGGCCCTCGCTCAGGAGACGGGCTTGCAGTCGCGGCCGCACCCGTCCGGGGGGCCGGGCCCGTCGCTGTGGGACGCAGGTCGGTGCAGCACCGCGCCGCTGGGCGCCACCACGACATCGTCCCCGTCGAGGGTCGCCTCGCCGTCGACCAGGAGGGTGTAGCCGCGCTGCGCGAGCGGCGGGAAAAGCACGGTCACCGCCGCGTTGGCTCTGACGTTGGCGAGCGACCCGCGGCCCGGCCCGCTCACGACCATCCGGCCCTCGACGATCCGTGGCTCGACGGTCACCGCCTTCACCTTCCTGTCGGGCCCGGCCGTGAGCAGGTAGCCCGCCCCGAAGTCGGCCAGCGCGGTGTTCAGGTCGGCGAGGTCCACCGGGATGCTCATGGTCTCAACCTATGTCGACCCACCGGCGGCCGACGGCACTCGCGGCCAGCGTGCCGGCGCTGAGCGCGGCCAGGGCCGCGTGCAGCTCGGGCTCATGGGCAGGCGCCACTCCGAGCCGCAGCGTGACGAGCGCGGCGTAAGTCGTGTCGAGCACGACGATGCCGCGGTCGCGCAGGTCGCTCTCCACCCTCCCTGCGTCGGCATGGTCGATCGCGACCTCGAGCTCGAGCAGCAGCCTTCGCTCCCGGGTGCCGGCCTCCTGGAGCCCCGCGCGGACCGCGTCGGAGTGGCCCGCACGAGGCCGCCGGCCCCCAGGAGCGTCCCCCCGAACCACCGGGTGACGACGGCGACCACGTCGGAGACCCCCGCGCCGCGCAGCACCTCCAGCATCGGAGCACCGGCCGTGCCGGACGGCTCACCGTCGTCGTGCGAACGCTCGAGAGCGCCGTCTGGACCGAGGACGAGCGCCGAGCAGTGGTGTCGCGCATCGCGATGCTCGGCGCGCAGCCGCTCCACGACGGCCTGGGCCTCGTCCTCATCGACGACCCGGGCGAGCGTGCACCGGAAGCGGGACCGCTTGACCTCGATCTCGCAGGTCGTGTCGCGGCCGATGGTGGCGTAGTGGCTCACCACAGCCCGAGAACCCCTCCTCCGATGCGCACGATGAACGCCGAGACGATCACGATGAAGAACACCCGCACGAAGCCGGCACCCTGGGCGACCGCGGTGCGGGCTCCGACATACCCGCCGATGAGGTTGGCCGCACCCATCACCAGGCCGACCTTCCACAGCACTGCACCTTGCGGGATGAAGACGCAAAGCGCGGCCAGGTTGGTGGCCCAGTTGGCCATCCGGGACTTCGCACTGGCCTCGAGGAAGCTGTAGCCGAGCAGCCCGACGAGGGTGAAGACGAAGAAGCTGCCGGTGCCCGGCCCGAGCGCGCCGTCGTAGAAGCCGATGCCGAGGCCGGTGATCATGGCGATCCCGGTGTGCCGGTGGCCCGTATGACGCAGCGCGGTGTCGCCGCCCAGGTCCGGCTTGAAGAGGACGTAGGCGCCGACGAGGATCAGCACGACCAGGACGATCGGGTCGAACGCCTCGGCAGGCAGCCGACTCGCCAGCGCTGCCCCGCCCGCCGAGCCGATGAAGGCCAGAAGCATCAGCGGCCCGAAGGTCTTCGGGTCAGGGCGGACCCGGCGGTAGTAAGTCACCGAGCTGACGCTGGTCCCACAGATCGAGGCCAGCTTGTTGGTGGCGAGCACCTGCACCGGAGTCGCGCCGGGGAGCCCGAGGAGCAGCGCCGGCAGCTGGATCAGCCCGCCACCGCCCACAACGGCGTCGACGAACCCGGCCGCCAGCGCGGCGAGGGCCAGCAGTCCCAGCACCTGCAGGGTCGGATCGCTCACGTGTCACTCACGACACGGGAAACTACTCCTCAGCCAAGGCTACGGAGCAGGGCGGTCACGCCGGCGGCGGCCACGACCGCGAGGAGCAGTGGTCGGCGCTGCCAGAGCAACAGCCCGCCGACCGCGACGCCGGCGGTGCTGGCGTCGACCTGGAGCACCGCGCCTTCGGCCAATGCGGAGGTCGCTACGAGCGCGGCGAGGAGCACGGCAGGGAGCAGCACGAGGACCCTGGTCAGGGAAGCCGGCAGCTCCCGGCCGCCGAGGACGACGGGTCCGGCCGCACGAAGCAGCGCAGTGGCTGCCGCGGTCAGCACGATCAGTGACCACAACGTCGACGCATCCACGCCCATCACCGCCGCAGCCCGACGAGCGCCGCTGAGGCCGCGACGAGGATCGGCACACCCGGTGGCACGAACGGCACCAGCGCCAGCGCGATCACCGCGCCCGCTAGCGCCACCCCGCGCGATCCCGGCCTGCGCAGCTCGCTGATCAGGAGCGCGAGGAAGAAGGTGGGATAGATCGCGTCCAGCCCGATGCGGTCGGTGTCGCCAAGGAGGTCGCCGCTGAGCGCCCCCGCCAGGGTGCCCGCCACCCAAGCGAGGTACTGCGGCGCGGTGGCGCCGAAGAGCAGCCACCGGTCGAAGGTCCCGTCGCCGCGGTTGGCCACTACCCACGACGGGTCCACCACGGTCTGGCCCTGGAGGGCACGGCTCACCGGGCCTCCCGGCAGGGACGGTGCCAGGGCCACGCCCATCGCGAGGTAGCGGGAGTTCATCAGGCTCGCGGCCAGAACTCCCGAGACCACACCGCCGCCGGCCGCGACGATCGCGACCCCGGCGAACTGCGCGGCCCCGGAGTGGAGGAGCGCCGACATCACCACCGCCTGCAGCGGCGTGAACCCGGTCTCTACCGCGAGCACTCCGAAGGATGACGCCAGCAGGAACGCCACCGTTGCAAAGGGAAACCCGAGCCGGACGCCGGACCGGAAGGAGACACGATCTGCGGCTCGCACCAGCAGAGACTAGTCGGCAGGCCTCGGCCTCCCCCGAGTGTCGTCGCTCACTCCTAGACTGAGCTATCGACGAGGGACGGGCGGGATCAGATGGACGACGGGCCGACGACGACTCTGCATGATGACGTGCTCATCACGGTCAACGGGCGCGCGCTGCCGCTGGGCCACGCTCGGGTGCACACCTCGGCCCTCGACTGGCTCCGCGACCAGGGCCTGACCGGTGCCAAGGAAGGCTGCGCAGAGGGCGAGTGCGGAGCCTGCTCGGTGCTCGTCGCCCGCCCTGACCCGGACGACGCCGCCGCCACGCGGTGGACGGCGATCAACTCCTGCCTCGTGCCTGCTGCCGCCTTGGACGGCCAGGAGATCGTCACGGCTGAGGGCCTCGGCTCCCCCGACGACCTGCATCCCGTGCAGCACGAGATGGCGGTGCGGGGCGGCTCGCAGTGTGGCTACTGCACCCCCGGCTTCATCTGCAGCATGGCGGCAGAGTTCTACCGTCCCGACCGCGGCGCCGCGAGCCCGGGAGACGGCCGAGACGAGGGCCACGCAGAGGTCGGGCCGAACGGCTTCGACCTCCATGCCCTGAGCGGCAACCTGTGCCGGTGCACCGGCTACCGACCGATCCGCGACGCCGCCTACGCCCTCGACTCCCCGGCCGCCGGCGACGCCCTGGCTGCGCGC
>JBAVCA010000059.1:0-1935 GCA_049586475.1 Nocardioides sp. | reverse complement strand
GCCTCGTCCGCCTCGCGCGCGATCTCGGAGTCAGCCGCCAGCGGACCTGAGGTCCAGACCCCGGTGGAGTCGAGATCGATGGTCCGTACCGTGCGGCGAGCAGCAGGCTCCTTGCCCACGTACGTCGGGAGCGTGACGGGCACCGGGTCCCAGCCTCGGGCTCGACTCTCGTCGGCAGCCGCCGGCTCCGCCTGGACGCTTGCAGCGGCCGGGTCGGCCTCGACGCGAACGACGGCGATCTCCTCCGTGGCCGGGTCGTCGTCGGCGAAGGGCAGCGCGCCCGGGTCGACCACCGCTGGACGGCGCGGCACAGCAGCATGTGCGGCGCGCTCGGAGCGCACCATCAATCGACAGGCAGCCAACCAGGCCACGAGCACGGTAACGGGAATCAGCGTCGAGGCTGCTGGGACGATGCTCGTCGCGGCCAGGACACCGACCACGGTGATCCCCACCAGGATCACGCCCACCACCCGCAGGCGCCGGCGAGCGGCACGTGCGGCAGCGGCGCGGCGGGCCTGATCCGGTCTGGTCGTGGCCCCAGGAGCAGGCACGGGTTCGGGTACGGCGTCCGACTCCACCCGGGCGCCGCGCACGACCAGTCGCGCGGTCGTCGAGTCGACCGGTTCCCGACGGGCGAGCACGCGCAGGCGGTCGGAGAAGCCTTCGATCGATCGGCTGGCGGCGCTGTCCTCATGGTGAGTGAGCGCCTTGGGGATCAGGTAGACAGCCCAGGCGACTGCCAGGGCGACGAAGATCAAAGCACTCAGGTCCACGGCTGTGAGCCTAGGAGCGATAGCCCAGGGCGAGTCGGATGTCTACCCGTGTGTCGCAAATTGCTGGTGAGGTTCCTGAGGTTGTCGGTGCAGCGCCGGTGCAGAGGGGGGATCAGGCGCGGTCGGACTCGTAACGCTCGAGGACACCGGACGGCACGTCCTCCTTCGTGATCGCGTAGAGCCGGTGGTCGCGCCAGTCTCCGTCGATGTGCAGGAAGCGGGGAGCGTAACCGATCTCGGGGATGCCGAGCTTTTCCACGACCCGCAGCGAGTTGGAGTTCTCCGGGCGGATCGCGATCTCGATCCGGTGCAGCCCGACGGTCACGAAACAGTGGTCGATCGCCATCGCGACGGCACGCGGCATCACGCCGCGACCTGCATGCTCCTGGTCGAGCCAGTAACCGACCGAGGCGAACTGGGCCGATCCCCGCACGATGTTGTTCACCGTCAGCTGCCCGGCGAAGACCCCGTCGACCTCGACGGCGAACGGGAGGGTCGACCCGGCCTTCGCGCTCCGGCTCAGTCGGCGGATGAGGGTGCCGAAGGTGACCGGCCTCGCATCGGCGCCGGGGGGCGCGGTGGCGTCCCAGCGGGAGAGCCAGCTGCCGTTACGACGCCGCGCGTCACGCCACGCCGTGGCGTCCGAGGCACGCAAGGGGCGCAGGGCTACGACCGGTGAGGTGCCCGAGGAGAGCCGCACCGGCCACCCACGCGCGCTCAGTGGTCGCTCCCGACGATCTGCTCGACCGCGTGCACCAGGATCGGGCGCAGTACCGAGAGCCCATCCTTGACCCCGCCGCGAGAGCCCGGCAGGTTGACGACCAGGCACTCGCCGGCCACGCCGGCCAGACCACGCGAGAGCACGGCCGTGGGGACCCCGGCCGCCAGGCCCGCGGCACGGATCGCGTCAGCGATACCGGGGACCTCACGCTCCAGCAGTGGCCGGGTCTGCTCCGGGGTCAGGTCGGTCGGGGTCAGTCCGGTGCCACCAGTGGTGAGCACGACCCGAGCACCCTCTGCGATGGCCGCAGCGATGGCGGCGCCGACCGGAGCACCGTCGGGCACGACGACCGGCGCGCCGACCGCGAACCCCAGGTCGCGCATCGCCTCGACGATCAGTGGGCCGGTCTCGTCGGCGTACACGCCGGCAGCAGCTCTGTTC
>JBAVCA010000058.1:0-5013 GCA_049586475.1 Nocardioides sp. | reverse complement strand
CACCGTCAAGGGCGGCGACTACCGCTCCCGGGAGTCGAACGTCTACCGTCTGGCCGAGGTCAGCACCAACATCATCGACCAGTGCGTCGCCCAGGGCGTTCCTTTCGCCCGCGAGTACGGCGGCCTGCTCGACAACCGGTCCTTCGGTGGCGTGCAGGTCTCTCGCACGTTCTACGCGCGCGGCCAGACCGGCCAGCAGCTGCTGATCGGCGCCTACCAGGCGCTCGAGCGTCAGGTAGCTGCCGGCACCGTGACGACCTACACCCGCCACGAGATGCTCGAGCTCATCATGGTCGACGACGGTGACAAGCAGCGAGCCCGCGGCATCATCGCCCGCGACATGGTCACCGGTGAGATCCAGACGCACCTCGCCGACGTCGTCGTGCTTGCCTCCGGCGGCTACGGCAACGTCTTCTACCTCTCGACCAACGCGATGGGCTGCAACGTCACTGCGACGTGGCGCGCTCACCGCAAGGGCGCCTACATGGCCAACCCGTGCATGACCCAGATCCACCCCACCTGCATCCCGGTCTCCGGCGACCACCAGTCGAAGCTGACCTTGATGTCCGAGGGACTGCGCAACGACGGTCGTATCTGGGTGCCGAAGAACAAGGAAGACTGCGACAAGGACCCTCGCGACATTCCCGAGGAGGACCGCGACTACTACCTGGAGCGCATCTACCCCTCCTTCGGAAACCTGGTGCCGCGCGACATCGCGTCGCGCCAAGCCAAGAACATGTGCGACGAGGGTCGCGGTGTCGGCCCGATGGTCGGCGACTTCCGTCGCGGTGTCTACCTCGACTTCGCCGATGCGATCGAGCGCCTCGGCAAGGACGGCATCGAGGAGAAGTACGACAACCTCCTCGACATGTACGAGCGCATCACCGGGGAGAACCCCTACGAGGTACCGATGCGCATCTACCCCGCGGTGCACTACGTGATGGGTGGACTGTGGGTCGACTACAACCTGCAGTCCAACCTCGAGGGTCTCTTCGTCGCGGGTGAGGCCAACTTCTCCGACCACGGCGCCAACCGCCTCGGCGCCTCGGCACTGATGCAGGGTCTGGCCGACGGCTACTTCGTGCTGCCGAACACGATCCGCGAGTACCTCGCTGATGGCCCCTTCGACCAGGTCCCCGAGGACCACCCGGCAGTAGTCGAAGCCCGCACCTCCGTCGAGCAGCGGATCGAGAAGTTCCTCTCCCTCAAGGGCACCCGGTCGGCCGACAGCTACCACAAGGAGCTCGGACTGATCATGTGGGAGTACTGCGGGATGGAGCGGTCCGAGGAGGGGCTGCGCAAGGCCGTCGACCTGATCCGTGAGCTCAAGGCTGACTTCTGGACCAACCTCAAGGTGCTCGGCACGGCCGACAGCCTCAACCAGTCCTTGGAGAAGGCCGGCCGCGTGGCCGACTTCATCGAGCTCGGCGAGCTCATGTGCATCGACGCCCTCAACCGACGTGAGTCCTGCGGTGGACACTTCCGCGCCGAGTCCCAGACCGACGAGGGCGAGGCGATGCGTCACGACGAGGAGTTCGCCTACGTCGCGGCCTGGGAGTTCGGCGGCGACTCGCTCACCGGGGGCCAGCCGACGCTGCACAAGGAAGACCTGATCTACACGGCCATCGAGATGAAGCAGCGGAGCTACAAGTGAATCTGACACTGAACATCTGGCGCCAGGCCAACGCAACCGCCCAGGGCTCGATGCAGACCTACTCGTTGAGCGACATCTCCGAGGACATGAGCTTCCTCGAGATGCTCGACGTCCTCAACGAGCAGCTGCTCGCCACCGACGAGGAGCCGATCGCCTTCGACCACGACTGTCGAGAAGGCATCTGCGGCTCGTGCGACCTGATGATCAACGGCCAGGCCCACGGTCCGGAGGTCACCACGACCTGCCAGCTGCACATGCGCTCCTTCAAGGACGGCGACCACATCACGATCGAGCCGTGGCGTGCCGACGCGTTCCCGGTGATCAAGGACCTGATGGTCGACCGCTCTGCCTTCGACCGGATCATTGCTTCCGGCGGGTTCATCTCCGCCAACACCGGGTCGGCCCCGGAGGCCAACTCGGTGCCGGTGCAGCGTGACAAGGCGGTACGGGCCTTCAACATGGCGACCTGCATCGGTTGTGGTGCCTGCGTTGCAGCGTGCCCCAACGGATCGGCCTCCCTCTTCATGGGAGCCAAGATCACCCAGCTCGGACTGCTCCCCCAGGGGCAGCCGGAGCGCGACAGCCGGGTCATCGGCATGGTCGGCCAGCACGACGCCGAGGGCTTCGGCGGGTGCACCAACATCGGCGAGTGTGCCGGCGCGTGCCCCAAGGAGATCCCGCTGGACGTGATCAGCCAGCTCAACAAGGACCTGCGGACCGCGATCAAGAACGGCCACTGACACCCTGCTCGAGCTTTCTCGAGCTGAACGCCCGGTCCGGCACTCGCCGGGCCGGGCGTTCGCCTTGCCGAGGCTGCCGAGTGCCCCTTCGAACGCATGGGTGACACCTACGCTGCCTCGGCGTAGCGTGCTCGCATGAATGACACCTCGGGTCCTGTCACCGCTCTGCTGGTCGTCGATGTCCAGCACGGCAACACCTCGGAGGCCTACGACCGCGAGGGCGTCGTCGAGCGGATCGGCGGCCTGATCGATCGCGCCAAGAGTGCCGGTTCCCCGGTCATCTGGGTCCAGCACGAGTCCGGGCCGTTCGTGCCCGGCTCCGATCCGTGGCAGATCGTCGAGGAGGTGCGTCCCGCTGCCGGCGAGAAGGTGATCGGTAAGCAGCACCTCGATGCCTTTGCCGCGACGACCCTTCGGGCCGAGCTGGACGCCCTCGGAGTCGCAGCCCTGGTGATCTGTGGGGCCGCGACCGACGCGTGCATTCGCACCACCACCATGCGGGCGCTGATCGAGGGCTATGACACCACGCTCGTCGCCGACGCTCACACGACCGACACCGGCCCGTGGGAGCTCCCCCTGCCCGACGGCGAGATGGTCCCCGTCGGTGCGAGGGAGATGATCGCCTACACCAACTTCTTCATCGAGGACACGACGTACCCCGGTGTGACGACCTCGGTGATTCCGGCCGCCGAGGTCACCTTCTAGCGACGCTCGGCGAGCTGGGCTTGCGGGGCGTCAGTACTCCGCAGCGCCCTCCAACCCAATCTCGCCAGAGCCACGGCGATGGCGAAGTTGACCACGATCAGGACGATGTGGGCGATCCAGTAGCCGGCGGGCCGATCCTCCCCGCGTTCGTAGGCGGCGTAGAGGTTCTTGGCGAAGGTGCTGAAGGTGAGCACGTTCCAGACGGCGACGCCGAGGAGCAGCAGGGCGTGCTTACGTTCGAGTCTCATCGAGAGTCCTTCTTGCGCAGAGCGGCGACGAGAGCGAGGGTGGCCGCTCCACCGGCAGCGAAGGGTGCGACCCAGGTACGACGGGCCGGTGCGGGGTCGACCAGCGCGATGGCTCCTGATCCTTGCAGGGACAGAGCCGGAGTGGCCGGACCGTGCACGGGCTCGACCGCGTCCTCGCGCGCGGAACGCCACTCGCGAGACTCCACCGTCGTGTAGGACCAGGTGGCGGCGTACAGCAGGAGGCGGGAGAAGTAGTTGATCCAGACCACCAGGATCAACGCGATCCCGAAAGCCTGGAAGGCGGGCTGGTCGGTGGTGGAGGCGAGGAGCAGGCCGGAGATCTGCTTCAGGACCTCGAAGCCGACCGCACCCAGCAGCGCCCCCTGCCACAGGGAGCGGCGGGGTGGCTCGGGATCGGAGAGGATCTTGAAGATCGCGAAGAACAAGACGGTGTTGGCGACCAGCCCGAGTACCAGGGCGATCAAGCGGACCACCCACTCGAAGTCCTGGTCGAGCTCGAGGAACGTGAGGATGTCGGTGGCGAAACCGCTCACGAAACCCGTCACCGCAACAGCGACGATCAGGATCAAGCCGATCATCGCGAGCGTTGCGAGGTCACGGAGCTTGCCGCCGAGGAAAGAAGGCCGCTCCCGCGCGGGGGTCTCGAAGACGACGAGCAGTGCGTCGCGCAGTGCCGAGACCCAGGCGAGGCCGGAGTAGAGGACCCCGACCACACCGATGACTCCGGCCAACCCGGAGAAGCTGCTGATCGAGTCGAGCGAGATCTCGCCCTCCTCCTCGCCCACGATGTTGGGCAGCACCGAGTCGATCACGGTGATGAGGTCCTGGCGTGCACCGGCGTCGGAGTACAGGTTGGAGACGAGCCCGACGACGAAGAACGCCAGAGCGAGGATCGGGAAGAAGCTGAGAAAGCCGTAGTAGGTCACGGCACCGGCCTGCTGACCAGCCTTGACCTTGCCGTAGTGCCCTTGCATGCGGACGACGTGGTCGAAGGCCGGAAACCGCTCCCGCAGTGCCGTCCATCGTTGCTTCACCGAGACCACGCGCTCTCAGTCCGTTCTCGGGTTCGACGCAAGGGCGAAGTCGCGCGTCGGCCGCCAGCCGAGGTCGTCGTCGTGCACGTACAGGTGGAACTGCTCCACCTCGAACACGCACTGGAAGTCTGCCAGCTCGTCGAAGGCCCGGTCGAGCCGCTCATCGTCGAGATGGTGAGCCACAGTCACGTGAGGGTGGTACGGGAAGGTGAGCTCGACGCCCAGCGGACCCCGTCGAACGGCGGCAGCAAGCTGCTCGCACTGGCTGATCCCCCGCACGAGCGTCACGAAGACCACCGGGGAGACCGGGCGGAAGGTGCCGGTGCCACGCAGGTGGACGGTGAAGGGCCCGACCTCGGCGGCGGCGCGCGTCAGGTGAGCCTCGATGTCACCGAGCTCGCCGGCCACCTCGGTCGGCGGAACCAGGGTGATGTGGGTGGGGATCATCGCTGCCGTCGCATCGCCGAGCTCGGCACGGTAGTCCTGGAGCTCGGTGGCCCAGGGCTCTGGAATCGCGACGGCTACCCCGATCGTCGGCATGCCGCCCAACCTAGCGCGGTGCGCCCGGCACCGCAGACGGGGCTACGAAGCCCACGCGCTGGTAGACGTCG
>JBAVCA010000057.1:0-8350 GCA_049586475.1 Nocardioides sp. | reverse complement strand
AGGGTGACCTGGTGGTTGCCGTCGTTGGGAGTGCTCGCCGCGAGGACCACGGGGAACGAGCTGCCCCCGTCGAGAGACAGCGAGATCTGCACGTTCGGAGCCAGGTCTGCGGTCTGGTTGACCGCCCAGGTGACGGGCTGCGGCGACCCGCCGGCGTACGTCGTCGGCGTGGCCTGGCTGGTAACCAGGAACGGGCCCGCAGCCGGATCGATGGTCAGCGTCACGTCGTCGTACTGGGTCCCGCCGCCCTCGGCAGTGAGGTCACGCGCGGAGAGCCGGAAGTTGAGCCGCGGCGGACCCGCGTTGGCGTTGCTACCGACGTAGTCGGCAGTGGGCAGGAACTCCGAGTAGCAGTCGAGCACCGAGCTCATCTTCAGCGAAGTGGTGCCTTCCGCGCCGGAGTAGTCGGACGACACCGGCGTCGGGCAGGCGCCGGTTGCCGCGTTGGTGTTGCCCGACGCGACCTGCGCCATGTCCGGGAACGTGCGCACCGGGCTGGTCGTCGCCAGGTTCTCGCCGGGCGAGTTGTAGAGCAGCGTGTCCGTGGCGGACACGTCGGCGAAGGTGCCGAAGACCCGGAACAGCGGCCCGGTGGCCTTGGTGTTGTTGGTCAGCTGCACGCCGTTGGCGGCACCGACGTCGTTCTGCTCCCAGAGATAGATCAGCTCGTCGCCGTCAGAGTCGGTGGCCGACCCCTCGAGGGTGAACGGCGTTCGGATCGGGATGGTGACGTCGTCAGGTGCTCTGACCACCGGGTTGCGGTTCTCGGTCGTCACGACCTCGAAGCCGCCACGGGTGTCGGTCACGGGGTCGGCTGGCTCGCTGAGGACGTAGGCACCGATCTCCATCTGGGTGCGCTGGCTGAAGTAGGGATCGGTGTGCGGTTGCAGGTTGTCGGCCGCACAGATTCCGGCGTACGCCATCACCGACGAGCCCGACCCGGGCTCGACCGAGCTGCGAGCGGTGCGATTGCCGCCCGAGCAGCTCCCCTGGGTCCCGTTGAACGTGTGCGGACCCGCGAACTGGTGGCCCATCTCGTGCGCGACGTAGTCGATGGCCATGAAGTCACCCACGGGGCTGGGCAGACCCGTGCACCCGCCGGCCTTCCGTCCCTGCTGACCCACGACGCCGAGGAAGGCGACGCCGCCACCGTTGACGCCGAGGGCAAGGTGGCCGATGTCGTAGTTGAGCGGGCCGATCAGCGTGTCGACGGCCAGCTGGTTCTGGACGAGTGCGTTGGGCAGACAACCTGTCTCTCCGACACCGGCAAGGCCGGCGGCTGCCTCTCGCGCCGGGTTGTTGAGGTTGAGGAGCAAGTCGGTTCCCTCGACGAGCTCCATCCTGATCGCGAGGTCGTCGTTGTAGATCTGGTTGACCCGGTTCATCAAGGTCGTCTTGGCCGCGAGGACCTTCTCGTTCGAGGCGGCCAGGTCGAGTGGGTTGACGTTCAGTCCGGGCGCGAAGAACTCCGCGTAGCTCGCGTCGGTCACCAGCGCGAGCCGGTAGACACGCCGGAGCACCACTCCATCCGGTCCCTCGCCGACGCGCGGCACCGCCGCACGACCCGAGGTGCCGTTGGGAATGCCCTCGACGAGCGGCTCACCGGCTTCATTCAGCACCTCGTCGGGCAGACGCTCCTTCGTGGGCAGCGAGGCCCCGAAGTAGGACGCGTAGAGGCTGGTGTCGTCGAGATAGACCGGGTCGACGTACCACGACGTCTCTCCGTCGCGGACGCTGGCGTGGAAGCCGAACGGGGTCATGTCCAGGCGGATGCTCGCGGGGTACCCCTCGGTGATCGAGGAGCCGGCGTACGTCCTGATATCGGGGTGAGCCGCCTGGAGCTCGTCGGCCATGATCGGCGACTCGGCCACGGCGAAGTCGATCAGCTCGCCGGTGGGCGCGGGCACCGTGATGGTGACGGCCTCGACCTGGCCGGGGTCGCGCACGTCCTCCAGCGGAGCCGACGCGAGACGACCGGCCATCGCTCCGGCGTTCAAGGTGAAGCCGCTGTAGTCGGACGGATTGACCAGCCGACGGTGCCCTTCCTTGATAGAGACGATTTTCTGCGCGGTCGGGGACCAGAGCGCGGAGGGTTCATCCGCGCCGGCCGCAGCCCTGGCTACGGATGGCGGGCCACCCACGAAGGCTGCGACTGAGATCAAGAGGGCAAATGTTCCGGTCCAGGCGCTGATGCGCAGGCCGCGGCGAGAAGATGACACTAGGGTCCTTGGGTGCGGAGGGTTCGAGTCGGGTCGACGGCGCACATGACGCATCGCCAGGCATGCCACGTGCAGCGTTGAACAGGTGACATCGCCTGCTTGTCTGACAACGCGGAAGATGCTGGGAAGTTACGCCGCACGCGTTGTGCGCACGCTGTGCTCCCCGGGATGGAGTCGAACCATCGTCGCTAATCCTGATTCAAAGTCAGGCGGGCCCTGCCGGCAGACCAACCGGGGAATGTCTGGCCAAGATTACCGGTGGCGTCTCCGCGCCACCAAGGCAGCCGGTCCTGCGCGCCGAAGGTCACCCCGGAGGGTGTTTGCCAGGTTCTGTGGTTTCCGGTTCGGTATGGTGCGCTCCCTATCGGAATGAGGCACCGTGGCCGAGACCAACACGACCCCAGTCGAGGACGAGGACGACGGAGGCCTGCGCCGGTCGATCACCGGCAGACAGCTCTTCTTCTACACCCTGGGCGACGTCCTCGGGTCGGGCATCTACGTGCTGATCGGCCTGGTCGCCGCTGCGGTCGGCGGGGCGTTCTGGATCGCGTTCGCCGTGGGCGTCTCCATCGCCACGATCACCGGTATGGCCTACGCCGAGCTGGTGACCAAGTACCCGAAGGCGGCCGGCGCCGCGCTCTACATCAACAAGGCCTTCGGCAACAAGGTGCTGACGTTCCTGGTCACCGTGTCGTTCCTCTCGGCGAGCTTCGCGGCTGCCGGCTCCCTGGCCAGCGGCTTCGCCGCCTACTTCGCCACGCTGTGGGCGGCACCTCCGGCGCTCCTGGTCACCCTGCTCTTCGTCCTGGGTCTGAGCATCGTCAACTTCATCGGCATCACCGAGTCGGTCATCATCAACATGGTGATGGCGTTCGTCGAGATCGTCGGCCTCATCATCGTGCTGATCATCGGGATCTGGTTCATCGCTCAGGGCGATGCCGACTTCGGGGTCCTGGTCGAGTTCGACGCAGGGGAATCCAATGTCGGGCTCGCGATCCTCGCCGGCGTGGCGCTCTCGTTCTTCGCCATGACGGGGTTCGAGAACACCGCGAACGTCGCCGAGGAGACCATCGACCCGCACCGTGCCTTCCCGCGCTCGCTGATCGGCGGCATGATCACTGCCGGCGTGATCTACGTCCTGGTCTCCATGGCTGCCGCTCTCACCGTGCCGACCGAGGACCTGGCTGACTCACCGGCCGCGTTGCTCGAGGTGGTCCAGACCGGCATCCTGCCGCTCGACACCGGTTTCATGAGCACGTTGTTCTCGATCATCGCGATGGTCGCCATCACCAACACCACGTTGGTGGCGGTGGTGACCCAGCCGCGGATCCTCTACGGCATGGCCAATGAAGACGTGGTCCCCGCGGTTTTCGGCAAGATCCACTCCACTCGGCGCAGCCCCTGGGTGGGCCTGATCTTCAGCGCCTCGGTGGTCGGCGCCCTGCTCGTCGTGGGCACGCTCCTCCCGACGATCGAAGGCACCCCGCTGGTCGAGCGTCTGGCTCTGGTCACCGTGCTGTTCTTGCTGTTCATCTACGCGCTCGTGATCGTTGCCTGTCTCAAGCTGCGCGGGCAGGACGAGAACGAGCGGACCTTCCGCGCCAGCACTCCCCTGCTCATCGTCGGGCTGCTCGGCAACGCCGCCATCCTCGTGTGGTCCATCTTCGACGACCCCACGTCGTTGCTCTGGTGTGCCGGTCTCATCGCCGTCGGCGTGGTGCTGTTCGTCGTCGAGTACTTCTTCGGCAGGAGCGACCGCCCCGACGGGGCCGAGCGTGGAGAACCCACCACCGAGTCGAGGGGAGCCCTCTGATGCACGTCGTCGTCGCCACGGACGGCAGCCAGCAGTCGCTGCGCGCCGCCAAGCAGCTCAAGTCGTTCGCCGACCCCACCAAGATCACTGACATCTCGGTGGTCGCCGTGGTGCGCCCGCTCGCAGCGGTCTCCTTCGCCGACGACCTCTCCCCGGTCAACCGAGCCCGGGCCGACCTCCAGGAAGGCGGCTTTCGTCAGGCCGCCGAATCGTCCGTGGCGACCGTCGCAGCAGTCTTCGACGGGTGGGGTCCCAAGGTCCACAAGAAGATCCGCTCCGGCTCCCCGGCCAGCGAGATCATCAAGGCGGCGACCCAGCTGGAGGCAGGGCTGGTCGTGGTGGCCAGCGGCGGACGGGGGATCAGCGACACGGTGCTGGTCGGCAGCACCGCGCAACGCGTCCAGCACTACGCGCCGTGCCCCGTGCTCGTCGTACGACCGGCCCGACCGAAGAAGCGGGCGAAGAAGTAGCCCGGATGCCACCCTCGGCCCAGCCTCCGCGCGCACCCACGGCCGGGCGCCGCTCGACTAGGTTGTGCGCGTGGACCTGCCCGTGATGCCACCTGTGCGCCCGATGCTCGCCAAAGCGGTCAAGGGCGTGCCCGACCCGGCCAGGACGACGGTCGGCGACATCCCGGGCCTCAGCTACGAGCCCAAGTGGGACGGATTCCGGTGCCTGGTCTTCCAGGACGGCGACGAGGTCGAGCTCACCAGTCGCAACACCAAGCCGCTGACTCGCTATTTTCCTGAGCTCGTGGCCGCGATCCGCGAGCAGCTGCCCGCCCGGTGCGTGCTCGACGGAGAGGTCTTCGTCGCTCTTCCCCAGTCGAACGGGACCGAGCGGCTGGAGTTCGAGGTGCTCCAGGAGCGAATCCACCCGGCGGCCTCGCGGGTCGACATGCTCGCTGCCAAAACCCCCGCCAGCTTCGTGGCCTTCGACCTGCTGGCCCTTGGTGACATCTCCTACCTCGATCGCCCGTTCGTCGAGCGCCGTGCAGCCCTCGAGAGCGCGCTCGGCGGCCTCCGCACCCAGGACGGACCCTGCTACCTCACCCGCACCACCCAGGACCC
The DNA here is from genome assembly GCA_049586475.1 of Nocardioides sp. Lineage (GTDB taxonomy): Bacteria > Actinomycetota > Actinomycetes > Propionibacteriales > Nocardioidaceae > Nocardioides. The sequence goes on along the minus strand of JBAVCA010000057.1, from coordinate 3,248 downwards.
CGACCTGGCCGAGGAGTGGTTCCACCAGTTCGAGGGCGCTGGGCTCGACGGGGTGATCGCCAAGCCCCTCGGGGCTACCTACGTGCCGAACGGGCGCACGATGATGAAGATCAAGCATGAACGCACTGCCGACGTCGTGGTCGCGGGATACCGCGAGCACAAGACGAGCACGTCCGATCGGCCGCTGCTCGGCAGCCTCCTGCTCGGCCTGTACGCCGACGGCACGCTGCAGCACGTAGGCGTCAGCGCCAGCTTCACCGAGGTTCGGCGCGCCGAGCTGATCGACGAGCTCCAGGCGCTGGTGTGCCCGATCTCCGAGCATCCGTGGGGCGAGTGGTCCCAGGGGGCGATCGCGAACCCCGACCGCGCTCCCGGCACCCAGAGCCGCTGGAGTGCCGGGAAGGATCTCTCGTTCGTGCCGCTGCGACCCGAGCTCGTGCTCGAGGTGAAGTACGACGCGATGGAGGGCCGGCGATTCCGCCACACCGCGCACTTCAAGCGCTGGAGGCCCGACCGCGAGCCCGCGTCCTGCGGTTATGAGCAGTTGGAGCAGCCGGTCAGCTATGACCTCGCTAGTGTCTTGTCCCGAGGAGAGTGACCCATGACCGCGACCCCAGAGAACACCGATTCACCCACTGCCGACTACGTGGTGGTGCTGCTCGTCGAGCAACAGCTCAACGAGCTCGACGCGGGCCAGGTGCGCTCGCTCCACGAGGCCATCGTCGAGCCGGTGCGCTATCACGTGCTGCTGCCCCTCGACGACGCTGCCGCTCGGGTCGAGGCCTCCCTGGGTTCGCTCTCGGGAGGCGAGATGCTCGCGGCGCACACCATGCCGATGGCCGAGGTGGACCTCGAGGCGATCGAGGACGACGCTCGCCGACGCGCTCAGCAGGAGCTGTCGGCGACGGTCGCGGCGCTGGAGAGTGCCGGCGCGACGGTCGCCAGCGCCACGCTGGTCAGCGGCCCCCCGGCCGATGAGCTCGCTGCCAAGGTCGCCGCGGTGACCGGTCGAGAGGCGATCGTGCTGACCCGTCCCCACGTGGTCGCAGAGTTCTTCCACCTCGACTGGACCTCGCAGGCCCGGCGCAAGCTCGGCGTCCCCGTGCTGCACCTGCTCGAGCACCAGAACTTCGACGAGCAGGCCGAGGGTCTCTGAGGCTGTGCGGTTCGCCCTGCGGCGCGGCACCTCCGCGCGCGATCCCGAGCGCCTCACGGCGGTGTTCGCGGGCATCCTCGACGGCAGGTACCTGTGGCTCGGCGTACCCGCCCGGCCCGGGCGCCTCGCCCTGCGCCGCAGCGAGACCGACGAAATCGTTGACCACCTCCCCCTCGAGGAGGTGACCGACCAGCCCTCGTACCTCGGGGCGCGACTCGACCTCGCCGAGCTGGACGGTCACGAGGCGAGGTTCGACGTGGTGCTCGTGCCCCCCAGTGACGGGGCAGGTGACCAAGAGCCCGTCGAGATCGGGATCCCCACCCTCGCTCCGACCCCGGCGCGCCCCAGCCTCGACGGACGGACCTTGCACGCCCTGGCGCGCACGCCGTCCGGGGCTCTGCTCCTGCAGACCACCGTGGTGCCCGCCGCCGCGGGACTGCTCGCTGTGCGCAAGCTGCCCGAAGCCGTCGAGCTCACCCTCCTCGACGCGGGTCCCGAGCTCGCGATCCTCAGCGACGATGACGGCGTCCTGGCGTCCTGGCCCGTGGACGCACGTGGTGTCGTCACCATCACCCGGGAGAGCATCGTCGGGCTCGAGCCGATCACCCGCCCCGCGATGACCGGAGGTAGTGGCGCCTGGCGACCCGTACGTCGTCGAGCCAACGATCTCCTCGACCCCCGCTCGGCAGCGCTCCTCCCCCAGATCGACCACCCGGACGCCGATCAGCCGCTCCTCCGCCTGCCGTGGTCGCGTGACGCACTGCTCCTCGTCCGGATCTTCGGGCTCGGCGTGGGCGGTGAGCAGGCATGAGGATCGGCTTCCTCGTCTTCAACCTCGACGGCATGGGTGGCACCAGCCGCTCGGTGATCACCCAGGCCAACGCACTGGCCGCCCATCCAGCAGGCCATCAAGTGCGACTGATCAGCGTCACCCGTTCCGCGGAGCATCCGCACTACGCGATCGACGGGCGGATCGCGATCGAGCACCTCGTCGATCTGCGCGACCCCGACCACCCGGACCTGGACGACATCCCCGGAGATGAGGCAGCTGCGGCCCATGCCCGCGAGTCCTCCCTGGTCCCAGCGCGATGGGACGCCCAGTTCACGGCGCTGTGCGACCTCGCCCTGGCGCGTCGCCTGCCACAGCTCGGGGCGGGCCTCGACGTGCTCGTCACGGTCACACCCGGACTGCTTGCCTGTGCCATCAGCCTGGTCCCCGACGCCGTCGTCGTGGTGCACCAGGAGCACCGCTCCTCCAACGACCGCACCAGCGGTCTCGAGCCGCTGCTCACGTTCTCGCCCCGTGCCGACGTCGTCGCTCTGTTGACACCGACGATCGAGCACTGGCTGCACGACCGGCTCGGCGCCCTGACCCCTCACACCGTCGTCATGCCCAACCCGCTGCCGCTGGGCTTCACGCCACGCTCGAGCCTGAGCTCGCCGGTGATCATGGCGGCGGGACGACTCGTGCCGGAGAAGCAGCTCGTCAAGCTCATCGAGGCCTTCGCACTGATCTCCCACGAGCTGCCCGAGTGGCGCCTGCGCATCTGCGGTGATGGTCCCAGCCGTGGCGAGCTCGCGCGCCAGGTGCGCAAGCGCGACCTGTGGGACCGCGTCGAGCTGCCCGGCAGCGTGCCCGACATGACCGCTGAGTGGCCCAAGGCTTCGGTGGCCGCACTCTCTTCGCGGGCCGAGGGCTATCCCCTGGTGCTGCAGGAGGCGATGGCAGCCGGAGTGCCCGCGGTCAGCTTCGACTGTCCCTCAGGCCCGCGCGAGATCATCGACCACGAAGTGAACGGGCTCCTCGTCAGCCCGCAGTCGGTCACCGGACTCGCCGCCGCGTTGCTGCGGGTCGCCACCGACCACGACCTCCGGCGCCGGCTCGGCGCCGGCGCCCTGCGCTCCTCCCGCGACTGGGAGGCGGGTGCGTTGGCCGAGCGCTGGCTGCGGATCTTCGAGGAGGCCGTCGAACGTCGCGCCGGCCGAGGGCGTCTGGCTGCCCGGGCAGACGCACCTGCGCGGGCGCTGATCATCGACGCGAGCGACGACCCGTCGGTCCTCGACGCTCAGGGCGGCGTGACCCCCGCACAGG
>JBAVCA010000056.1:0-2981 GCA_049586475.1 Nocardioides sp. | reverse complement strand
ATCGCCACCGGCACGATGACCGCCGCGGCGGCGAGCAGCCCGCCCGCGACTGCTGCGCGGCGCTTGCGTCGGATGTCCATGGCCTTTCCTTTCACCGAGCTCAGGTCGAGGGGCTTCTCGTGGAGGTGGCGGGCTCGTCGCTCGAGCTCGTCGCCCACCTCACGCTCCCAGCTGCTGTTGTCATCGGGCGTGGTCATCAGGGGGCCTCCGGTCGTCCAGGGTGAAGATCAGCGGGTACTTGCTCGCGCAGCGCTGCGATCGCTCGGCTGCTCTGTGACTTGACGGTGCCGATCGAGATCCCGAGGACGTCGGCGGTCTCCGCCTCGCTCAGCTGCTCGTAGTAGCGCAGCACCACCACTGCACGCGCTTTCGCCGGCAACCCCACGACGACCTCCCACAGCGCGGCGCTCCGGCCGTCGTCGTAGGCGTCGAGGTGGGGTGCGTCCTCAGGGACGACCTCGCTGGCGCACTCACGCTTCTTCCAGCCACGACGCCACAGCGAGGTGTGCTCGTTGATCATGATCCGGCGCACGTAGGCGTCGATCGAGCCACGATCCTGGATCTTGTCCCAGGCCAGGTAGAGCTTGGCCAACGAGGTCTGCAAGACGTCCTCGCCGGTGTGCAGATCGCCGGTCAGCAAGTAGGCCGTCCGCATCAGGCTGGGCTGGCGAGCCTGCAGGTAGGAGGTGAACTCCGCGTCGCGTCGCTCGGACCTCGACCGCATGGGGCCGGTGTCGTCGCTGATGGCGGGAGCGCTGCCGCGTAGCTTCATGGTGCCACCTCCTTGTCTCACACCACCAAGACGCAGGTGCTCGCCCAAAGGTTGCAGGACCTACGCATACGGTGGCTTCCAACCGCCCTGAGAGTGGGGACCCGTGAATCGGAGGTTCGCAGCATGCAGCAGGTGAAGGCCGTCGTTGCGATGGCCAAGGGACAGCCCGTCGAGCTGGTGACGATCAACGTGCCGGATGCCGGTCCGGGCGAGGCGGTGGTGAAGATCCAGGCCTGCGGCGTGTGCCACACCGACCTGCACTACCGGGAGGGCGGGATCAACGACGACTTCCCGTTCCTGCTTGGCCACGAGGCGGCCGGGATCGTCGAGGCCGTCGGCGCCGACGTCACCAGCGTTGCCCCCGGTGACTTCGTGATCCTGAACTGGCGCGCCGTCTGCGGTGAGTGTCGGGCCTGCGGCCGCGGTGAGCCGCAGTACTGCTTCGACACGGCCAACGCGACGCAGAAGATGACCCTCGCTGACGGTGAGCTCGCCGGCACCGAGCTGTCGCCGGCGCTGGGGATCGGTGCCTTCGCCGAGAAGACCCTGGTCGCCGCGGGGCAGTGCACGAAGGTCGATCCCGATGCTCGTGCGGCTGCGGTCGGCCTGCTCGGCTGCGGTGTGATGGCCGGCATCGGCGCAGCGATCAACACCGGCGCCGCCACCCGCGGCAAGTCGGTGGCCGTGATCGGGTGCGGCGGGGTCGGGGTGGCCGCGGTCGCCGGTGCTGCGCTGTCCGGCGCCAGCCCGGTGATCGCCGTGGACATCGACCCCAAGAAGCTCGACGCCGCGACCAACCTCGGGGCCACCCACACCGTCGACTCCAGCAAGGTCGACCCGATCGAGGAGATCAAGCGCATCTGCGCCGAGACCTACGAGGGTGCCGAAGGCGCCGACGTGGTGATCGAGGCAGTCGGTCGCCCGGAGACCTGGAAGCAGGCCTTCTACGCCCGCGACCTCGCCGGCACCGTCGTCCTGGTCGGCGTGCCCACGCCGGAGATGATGATCCCCGAGATCCCGCTTCTCGACGTCTTCGGACGTGGCGGCTCGCTGAAGTCCAGCTGGTACGGCGACTGCCTGCCCAGCCGGGACTTCCCGATGCTGGTCGATCTCTACCAGCAGGGTCGCCTCGACCTGGACGCCTTCGTGACCGAGGAGATCGGCATCGACGACATCGAGGCTGCCTTCGCGAAGATGCACCACGGTGACGTGCTGCGCTCGGTGGTGATCCTGTGAACACCCCAGTGATGGGCGACGGAAAGCTTCGCGTCGACCACGCGGTCGTCTCCGGGACCTTCAGCCTCGACGGTGAGACCCACGACGTCGACAACAACATCTGGGTGGTCGGTGACGACGAGGAGTGCATCGTCATCGATGCGCCCCATGAGGTCGACGCGATCCTCGACGTCGTGGCGGGACGTACGGTGAAGGCGATCGTGCTCACCCACGCGCACGACGACCACAGTCGGGTGGCCCCGGCCTTGCGTGAGCGGGTGGGCGCACCGATCCTGATGCACCCTGACGACAAGCCGATCTGGGACCTCACGCACCCCGATCTGCTGTGGGACGTCGACCTCTCCGACGAGCAGAGCCTCAAGATCGCCGGCGCCTCGCTCAAGGTCCTGCACACTCCTGGCCACGCGCCGGGGGCGGTGTGCCTCTACGTGCACGACCTGGGATGCGTCTTCACCGGCGACACCCTCTTCCAGGGTGGGCCGGGTGCGACCGGACGCAGCTTCTCCGACGCCGACCAGATCGTCGCCTCGATCCGGGCAAAGCTGTTCCGCCTGCCTGAGGAGACCGTGGTGCATACCGGGCACGGCGACTCGACCACGATCGCCAAGGAGATCGAGCAGCTCGGCTGACGGGCTCGGGGCGGTGCCTCAGGCCGGCTCGACGAGCAGGCAGGTACCGGCACCGGCCACCCGGGTCAGCACGATCGTGGCCTCGGCGTCGCCGGTCAGCGAGAGTCGTTTGCGCAGTGTCTCCGGCACGACGTCCACTCCTCGCTTCTTGATGGTCAGGCGTCCGACGCCGCGCTCGCGCAGCGCGGCCTTGAGCAGCTTCTCGCGGTACGGCAGCTCCTCGAGCACCCGGTAGCTGCGGGCGTAGGGGGTCGGGGCCGCGGCGTCGGAGGTGACGTAAGCAATGTGCTCGTCGATCAACCCACCCCGCACCGCGGCTGCCACCGCGGTGACCAGGCCCGCGC
>JBAVCA010000055.1:0-8530 GCA_049586475.1 Nocardioides sp. | reverse complement strand
TAGCACGCGCCGCCGCCACGGCCGCGTGGTAGTCCTCGCGGTGGCGCAGGTGGTGGACGTCTTGACGCGGGGTGCCCGCGGAACCACCGAAGCCGCGGTAGTCGAAGAGCAACACGTCGCAGCCTGCGGCGGCGAAGCGCTCGGCGAACGGCATGAGGCCGGAGTCGCGGGTCGTGCCGAACCCGTGGGCCATCACCACGCACGGGCGCCCAGCAGGTGTGCTCAGCGCGTCGTTGCCAGCCTGGAGGTAGTCGGCCTCGCATGCGTCGCCCTGGCTGTCGAACGTGATGGTGGTGCTCACGGAGCGGCCTTCACCGATCAGTGCTGCGGTACTTGCCCTGGAAGTAGAGCAACGGTTCCTTCCCGCCGCCGACCACGAGCTCTTGCACCTGACCGATCACGATGAAGTGGTCGCCGGCCTCGTGAACGGTGTGGATGGTGCAGTCGACGTAACCGAGGGTGTCCTCGAAGACCGGGGAACCGGTGATCGCTGACGGCTGCCAGGCGACGTCGGCGAACTTGTCCGCACCGCGGCTGGCCATCGTGTTGGAGAGCTCGGTCTGGCCCTCGGCCAGGAAGTTGACGCAGAACTTGCCGGCTCGTTGGATGCGCGGCCAGGCTCGCGAGGTGCGGGCCGGGACGAAGAGCACCAGCGGCGGGTTGAGCGACACGCTCGAGAACGACTGGCAGGTGAGGCCGATCGGCTCGTCGTTGCTCATCGTGGTCACCACGGTGATGCCCGAGGCGAAGCGTCCCAGGACGTCGCGGAACGCTCTGGCCTGTGCGACGGCCTCCGGCGAGGAGGTGTCAACCTCCAGCTCTTCACCGGGATGGAGCTGGAAGTCGAGGTCACTGTCGGTCAGGAACGAGGTGATGAGCTGCCTGCTCGGCCACGTCTCCCGGGCATCGACCCGCATCCCCTCGGGGATCTCCGAGCGTTCGGGGCTGTGCTGACCGGTCATGGCATCCAGGCTAGCCATTATTGCCCGCCGGCGAAGTCATGCCCCCAGTAGGAGACCGCGGTCGACTCGCGGGCGACCCAGCGGTGGTCGTCGACCTGCAGACCCTCGGTGCCGAACTCGATGTCGAACCCACCAGGCGACCTGACGTAGAAGGAGACCATCTCGTCGTTCATGTGGCGGCCGAGGGTCGCCGAGAGCGGCGCCTGGTGCTTGCGAACGCGTTCCAGGGCCCGTCCGACGTGATCGAGCGTGTCGACCTCGAGCATGATGTGCACACACTTGCTGGGGTTGGGCATCGGCAGGAAAGCCAGTGAGTGGTGGCGCGGGTTGACGCCCAGGAACCGCAACCAGACCTTCGTGCCGGGCTCCTTGCCGACGAATTCTCCCGGCATGCTCATCGAGTCGCGCAGCCGGAATCCGAGCACCTCGGTGTAGAAGGCCAAGGCTTCGACGTCGTCGAGGACCGGTAGCACGATGTGACCCATGCCCTGGTCGCCGGTGACGAACGTGGCGGCGTACGGCGTCACGACGGGTCGCGACTCGTAGGTGATGCCGTGGAAGAGCTCGAAGACGTTGTCCCAGGGGTCGGAGAACCTGATCAGCTCTTGGACCCTGCGTTCGGCGAGCTCTGCTGAGGTGCCTTCGACAAAGGCGACACCAGCCTTCTGCAGGTGCTCACGTGCCTCCTGCAGGGCACGGGGATCGGCGAGCTCCCACCCGACGCAGCTGAGCTCGTCGACGTCGGAGGGCACCACCACCAGCCGAGCCGAGACCTGATCGATGCGCCAGTACTGGTGGTCGGAGTTGGGCCCACGTCCCTCGGCAAGACCGAGGACCTTGCCGGCGAACGTCGTCCACTGCGACGGATCGGTAGAGGCGACGCGGACGTAACCCATGGACTTGATGTCGATCGTCATGGTCTCAGCCCCTCAGGCGCTCGACGTGGCGTGCCAAGAACGCCGTCGTGGTCTCGGCGAACTCGGCGGCCGCTTCGATCTGCGCCCAGTGACCGCAGTTCGGGAAGACATGAAGCTGTGCCTTGGGGATCAGCTTGAGGGCGACCAGGGCGCCGTCGAGCGGGTTGACCCGGTCCTCGCGACCCCAGGTGAGCAATGTGTGCTTGCGCAACCGGTGCGCCTCGCGCCACAGCATGCCGTCCTCGGCCGTCTCGGGGTTCCAGAAGGACATGCCCATCGATCGCATGGCCTCTTGCGCACCCTCAGCGGTGGCGTCGGCGAAGCGTTCCTCCACCAGCTCGTCGCTCACCAGCGATTGATCGACAACCATCGTGGAGATGAAGGCACGCAGCGACTCGCGGGTCGGGTTGGCGCCGAAGTCCATCAAGCGCTGGACGCCCTCGGTCGGATCGGCGTGGAAGAGGTTCAGGCTGAGCCCGCCCGGACCCATCAGCACCAACCGACCGACCCGGTCAGGGTAGGTGAGTGCCAAGCGCATCGCCGTGCCACCGCCGAGACTGTTGCCGAGCAGGTGGACCTTCTCGATCCCGATCTCGTCGAGCAGCCGCACGACGTGGTCGGCAGAGTGTCGGTAGAAGTTGCCGACGACCGGTGGCTTGTCGGACGCACCGAAGCCCGGCTGATCGACCAGCAACGTCCGGAAGCTCGCCGCGAAGTGCGGCAGGGCAGGACCGAAGTTGGACCAGGCACTGGCCCCCGGGCCACCACCGTGCAGCATCACGAGCGGGAGGCCGCCGCCCACCTCGGGCGTCGACTCCCCCGCCTCGTAGTAGTTGAGGGTGATCTCGCCGGCCTTGGCCGAGCGCCTCGCGGCGTCCTTGGTGCAGAGCGTCAGGTCCATCAGAGTCAGTACATCCCCGGGTCGATCTTGTGCCCGAACTCGTGCGCGCCGAACATCTGCAGCGCGCGCTCGGGGTCGTTGGCGGCGTGGACCCGCCCGGCGTGGGCGTCGCGCCAGGCGCGCTGCAGGTAGGTGCCCTTGGTGAGGGCCCGGCCCCCGGAGGCCTCGAAGAGTGCATCGATCGCGTCGATCGCACGCTGGCTGCCCAGGACCTGGTCGCGGCGCACCTTCAGGCGCGAGCGGAGCGGGATCTTCTCGCCCTTGGCGACGTAGGACTGCTCCTCGCGGATGTTGTTGACCAGCAGCGCCCAGGCGGCGTCGATCTCCGAGGAGGCCCTGGCGATCCGAACGGCTGCGAACGGGTCCAGCGAGGCCTTCTCACCGAGGTAGGCGGCCCGCGAGCGCTTCTGCTGCATCTCGATGTGCTCCTCGTAGGCTCCCATCGCCATCCCGATGATCGGGGTGGTGATGGTGCCGGTGAAGATCGAGTGGAAGGGCAGCTTGTAGAGGTCGGAGGTGTTCTGCTCCTGACCCGGGCCACGGCACGCGCCGGTCTCACCCATGCTGAGCGTGAACGCCTCAGGCACGAAGACGTCGTTGACCACGATGTCGTTGGAGCCGGTGCCGGCCAGTCCGACCATGTTCCACACGTCGACGATCTCGTAGTCCTCGCGGGGCACCATGAAGGTCTTGAAGTCGACCACCTGGCCCTCTGCGTTGAAGACCAGCCCGCCGAGCAGCACCCAGGAGCAGTGATCGCAGCCGGAGGAGAAGCTCCACTTGCCTGAGAGCTGGTAGCCGCCGTCAGCGACGGTTGCCTTTCCGGTGGGCGCGTAGGACGAGCTCAGCCGGGTGTTGGTGTCCTCGCCCCAGACGGCCTGCTGCGCCTCGTCCGCGAACAGGGCCACCTGCCAGGGGTGGACACCGACGACGCTGGAGACCCAGCCGGTCGATCCGCAGGCCCCGGAGATGTCGCGTACGGCGGTGTAGAAGTCGATCGGGTCGGCCTCGTGCCCGTCGAAACGCTGAGGCTGGAGCAGCTTGAAGAAGCCGGTCTCCTCGAGCTCCTTGATCGACGCCTCAGGGACGACGCGCAGACGCTCGGTCTCGTCCGCGCGCTCACGCAGCGTGGGGAGGACGTCGCGGACGCCGTCGAGGACGGCAGTGGCGGTGGATGACATGGAGGACTCCTGACTAGATGCTCGCGAGACCAAGACTAGAACACGTTCTCGTTTTGGTCGAGTAGGGACATGAAACATCGCGGGTCGCACTCCGACATCACCCCGAGGTGGGCGCCCCTGACTGCCCGGATCAGCTGTTGGCAGCCGCCTTGTCGGCCTCGGCGCGCAACATCAGGGCGATGTCGACGAGCTGGTCCTCCTGGCCACCGATGAGCTTGCGGCGCCCCGCCTCCAGCAAGATCTTCGCTCCGCTGACGCCGTAGCGCTCCGCCGCGTTGCCGGCGTGCTTCAGGAAGGAGGAGTAGACCCCGGCGTAGCCCATCATCAAGGTCATCCGGTCCAGGCGGCACTCCTCCGGCATCGCGGGCTTGATCACGTCCTCGGAGGCGTCGACGATGGTGAGGAAGTCGATGCCGGTCTTCCAACCGAGCTTGTCGCAGACCCCGACAAAGGCCTCGAGAGGTGTGTTGCCTGCGCCCGCGCCGAAGCGACGGACAGAGCCATCGATCTGCGTCGCACCGGCCCGGGCGGCGATCACCGTGTTGGCCACCCCGAGGGCGAGGTTCTCGTGGCCGTGGAAACCGACCGTCGCCTCGTGCCCGATCTCGGCGACCACCGCAGCCACCCGGTCCGCGGTCTGCTCCATCACCAGGGCACCGGCGGAGTCGACGACGTAGACACACTGGTTACCGGCGTCGACCATGATCCGCGCCTGCTTGGCCAGCACCTCGGGCGGCTGGGTGTGCGACATCATCAGGAAGCCGACCGTCTCCAGACCGAGCTCACGTGCCAGGCCGAAGTGCTGGATCGAGGTGTCCGCCTCGGTGCAGTGGGTCGCGATCCGGCAGATCTGCCCGCCGTTGTCCTGCGCAGCCCGGATGTCGTCCTTGGTGCCCACACCGGGCAGCATCAGGAAGGCGATCTTGGCCCGTTTGGCAGTCTCGGCCGCGATCCTGATCAGCTCCTGCTCCGGGGTGCGGGAGAAGCCGTAGTTGAACGAGGAGCCGCCAAGCCCGTCGCCGTGGGTCACCTCGATCACCGGCACGCCCGAGCTGTCCAGCGCCTCGACGATGTCGCGCACCTCCTGGGCGGTGAACTGGTGCCGCTTGTGATGCGATCCGTCGCGCAGGCAGGTGTCGGTCAGCCGCAGGTCGAGGCCGCTGGTCGGGTCGGTGTCGCTCCAGGTGCGGTCGAGCGTGTCCCGCGTCGCGGGGGCGCTGGGGGTGGTGGTCATGCGAGTCCTCCGAGCTGGTAGCGAGCGATGTTGTCGCCCACCTGGGTGGCGGCGGCGGTCATGATGTCGAGGTTGCCGGCGTAGGGCGGCAGGAAGTCGCCCGCACCCTCGACCTCGACGAACACCGAGATCTTCAGCTGGCCGCGGGTGGCCTCGGACGGCTCGTCGATCTGCGGTTCCTGCAGCAACCGGTAGCCGGGCACGTACTCCTGGACTGCTTTCTCCATCGCGAAGATCGAGGCGACGATCGCGTCCTGGTCCGCGTCCGGGGACACGGCGCAGTAGATCGTGTCGCGCATGATCATCGGTGGCTCCGCGGGGTTGAGGATGATGATCGCCTTGCCCTGCGCGGCGCCGCCGATGGAGACCACCCCGGCCGAGGTGGTGCGGGTGAACTCGTCGATGTTGGCGCGCGTGCCCGGACCGGCCGACATCGACGAGACGGAGGCGACGATCTCGGCGTACGACACCCCTTGCGGACCGGCGGCGCGCGAGACCGCGGCCACCATCGGGATCGTGGCCTGGCCGCCGCAGGTGATCATGTTGACGTTGGGCTTGGCGACGTGCTCCTCGCCGTTGACCGGCGGGATCACCGCAGGGCCCACGGCGGCCGGGGTCAGGTCGATCGCCACGATGCCCGCCTCGGCGTAACGCGGGGCGTACTCGCGGTGCACGTAGGCGGAAGTCGCCTCGAAGATCAGGTCGGGCAGCACGTCCTGCTTCAGCAACCAGTCGACACCCTCGTGGGAGGACTCCAAACCCTGGTCGGCTGCGAGCTTGAGGCCCTCGGACTCGGGATCGACACCGATCATCCACCGCGGCTCGATCACCTCGCTGCGGAGCAGCTTGTACATCAGGTCGGTGCCGATGTTGCCGGGTCCGACGATCGCCGCCGTCAGCTTCCTGGTGGTGTTGGTCTGGGTCACGTTCCTACTCCTCGAACTCAACGCTCAGCGGGGCGAACCCACTGATCGACGCCACGACCCGGTCTCCCGGGGCGAACGGCACGAACGGGCCCAGGGCCCCGGACAGAATCAGGTGGCCGGCACGCAACGGGTCACCGAAGCGCGCGGCTTGGACCGCGAGCCAGCGCAATGCCTCGAGCGGGTCGCCGAGGCAGGCGGCGCCGGTGCCGGCCGAGCGCTCCTCGCCGTTGATGGCCAGCGACATCACGACGTCGCGTGGCTCGAGCTCGCTCAGGGCCAGACCCTGATCGCCTACGACGTAGAGCCCGCTGGAGGCGTTGTCCGCCACGGTGTCGGTGAACGTGATCCCCCAGTCGGAGATGCGTGAGTCGACGATCTCCAGCGCCGGGAGCGCTACCTCGACCGCGGCTCGCACGAGCTCCAGGGTGATCTCGTCCTCGGAGACGTCGATGTCACGAGCGAGTTGGAAGGCCACTTCGGCCTCGACCCGCGGCTGCAGCAGCGTGGCCATCGAGATCGGCGTCTGGGTGGAGACGTCCATGTGATCCATCAGGTAGCCGAAGTCGGGCTGGTCGACGCCGAGCTGGTCCTGCACGGCCTGGGAGGTCGCACCGATCTTGCGACCTACGACCGTGGACCCACCCGTGAGGAGGCGTTGCACCAGACCTTGCTGGACGGCGTACGCGGCCGGGAGGTCGTCGGTCCCGATCAGGTCCCGTACGGCGGCGCACGGCACGCCGGTCTCCGCGGCGTGGGCGAGCCGGTCTACGGCGGCCTGGATGGCGTCCTGAGAGGTCACCGGACAATAGTAGAACCTGTTACAGTTTTGTGCCATGAGCACCCCTGTATCGACCCTGCCCAGCGAGGTGGACGTCGTCGTCATCGGAGCCGGCGCTGCGGGCATGTCGGCAGCCCTCGCGGCTGCGAGCCACGGCCTCGACACCGTCCTGCTGGAGAAGAGCGGCCACTTCGGCGGCACCACCGCACGCAGCGGTGGCGGCGTCTGGATCCCGGGCAACTACGCGCTGGCCGACGCCGGCCAGGCCGACGATCCCGCCCTCTCGAAGCAGTACCTCGACTCGATCGTGGGCGACACCTCGCCCAAGCTCAGCCGCGACACGTTCATCGATCGCGGCGTCGAGGTGATGGACTTCATCAAGGCCCGCACCCCCCTGCGCTTCACCTGGGTGCCGCAGTACTCCGACTACCACCCCGAGGCGCCGGGCGGTCGTCTGCAGGGACGGAGCGTGGAACCCATCCCGATGGACGCCCGCTTCCTGGGCGACGAGCTCGACCGTCTGCACCCGCAGTACGCCAAGGCACCGGCCAACCTGATCATCACGCAGGCCGACTACCGCAAGATCAGCCTCGGCCTGCGGACCCTGCGCGGCCCCCTCACCATCCTGCGAGCCACCATCAAGCGACTGATCAGCCTGATGCGCGGTCAGCGGATGTATGCGATGGGCAACGCCATCGCGATCGGCCTGCGTCAGGGCCTGATCGAGGCCGGCGTTCCGGTCCACTACGACAGCGAGCTCGCCGACCTCGTCATCGAGGACGGCAGGGTCGTCGGCGTCCGCGTGCTGCGTGACGGCGTCCAGCACGTCGTCCGCGCCCGGCGAGGCGTGATCCTCGGCAGCGGCGGCTTCGAGAAGAGCCTCGAGCTCCGGGAGAAGTACCAGCCCCAGCCGACGTCCATCGACTGGACGACGGCCTCGCAGTTCAACACCGGTGCGGGTCTGGAGGCCGGCATCGCGGCCGGCGCCGACACTGCCCTGCTCGACGACGCCTGGTGGGGCCCCTCGATCCCACTGCCGAGCGGTCCGTGGTTCTGCCTGGCCGAGCGCAACCTGCCCGGCTCGATCATCGTCAACCAGGCCGGCAAGAGGTTCATGAACGAGGCCCTGCCCTACGTCGAGGCAGTGCACGAGATCTACAAGGGCCAGGCCACCGGGGTCGAGCACGTGCCGTCGTGGATGATCATCGACCAGCGCTACCGCAACCGGTACCTGTTCGCCGGTCTCTCGCCGCGCCAGCCCTTCCCGGGCCGTTGGTACAAGCACGGCACCGTGAAGAAGGCGGACTCGCTCGCCGCCCTCGCCGAGGAGATCGGCGTACCGGCCCAGAGCCTCGCCGAAACGATGGAGCGGTTCAACGGCTTCGCCGAGTCGGGGGTCGACGAGGACTTCCATCGTGGCGAGAGCGGGTACGACCGCTACTACGCCGATCCCAAGGTCAAGCCCAACCCGTCGCTGCACCGCATCGACCAGGGCCCGTTCTACGCGGTCAAGATCGTGCCCGGCGACCTCGGCACCAAGGGCGGCCTCGTCACCGACGAGCGCGCCCGGGTGCTGCGGGCGGACCAATCGGTCATCGAGGGGCTCTATGCCGCGGGGAACTGCTCGGCCG
>JBAVCA010000054.1:0-1752 GCA_049586475.1 Nocardioides sp. | reverse complement strand
GTACGGCGCCACCTCGGCCGACTTCGGTGCCGTGGCGGTGGCCGACCGGCGGCATGCCGCGGTCAACCCGCACGCGTTCTTCTACGAGAAGCCGATCACCATAGAGGACCACCAGGCCTCGCGGATGATCGTCGACCCGCTCCACCTCCTCGACTGCTGCCAGGAGTCCGACGGCGCCCAGGCAATCGTGGTCGTCTCTGCGGAGCGGGCCCGAGACCTGAAGCAGAAACCGGCCTACATCACTGCCGCAGCCCAGGGCAGCGGTGCCGACCAGTACCTGATGACGTCGTACTACCGCGACGACATCGGTATCCCGGAGATGGGCGTCGTCGGGCGCGAGCTGTGGCGCCAGTCGGGGTTGACGGCAGCGGACATGCCGATGGCGATCCTCTACGACCACTTCACCCCCTATGTCTTGATGCAGCTCGAAGAGCTGGGCTTCTGTGCACGGGGAGAAGCCGCGGGCTTCATCGCTGACGGCGCGATCGAGATCGGGGGACGGCTGCCGCTCAACACTCACGGCGGTCAGCTGGGCGAGGCGTACATCCACGGGATGAACGGCATCGCGGAAGCGGTTCGTCAGCTTCGTGGGTCCTCGGTCAACCAGGTCGAAGCGGCGAGCTCCTCGCACGTGCTGGTCACCGCCGGGACCGGCGTGCCGACGAGCGGGCTGATCCTCTCGACCTGATCAAGTGAAGCGATAGTGTTCATCTGCTCTGTATGAAGTTATCATCTTCATATGAGCAGAAATCCGGCTACGTCCGTGGTCTTGATCGGGGACCTCATCGGCTCCCGAGATGTCATCGAACGCAGCGACTTGCATCGCAGGCTCTCGTCGGCGTTGGAGGATGTCAACGGTCGCTGGGGCACCGATCTGCGGATCACGGCAGGGGACGAGTATCAGGGCACCGTTCCCTCCCTAGGGGCGGCTAGCGCGATCACACTCGCCCTGAGGTTGAGCTTGCTCCCGACCCATGACGTCCGCCACGGCATCGCCCGGGGCGCCACCGCGGTCCTTGACGCAGGCTCACAGATCGAGGACGGGCCGGGATGGTGGGCGGCGCGCGCCGCCATCGACACGGCCGAGCGGCGTGCGGTGCGGGCTGCTACCCGTTCCTCGAGGACGGCCTACCGCTCAGCGGATCCGGACGAACCCGTGGGAGCCGTCGAGGCGGCCTTCCTGGCCCGCGACGAGCTGGTCGGGAGACTCGATGCACGGTCCTTGTCGGTGTTGCGTGGTTTGATGTCGGCGCGGACCCAGCGAGATCTGGCCGAGGACCAGGGCGTGTCGGCCTCCGCGATCTCGCAGCGGATCCGTCGCGACGGGATCGGCGTCGTGGTGAGCATGAGTGAGTGGCTGGAGGGGCAACCGTGACGTGGCTCGGGCTGTTGCTGATCGGGATCGGGACGAGCGACCTCGCGTTCTCCTGGATCCGTCGACCGCGCTTGGCGGAGGGCTCGGCCGCCGCCCTGGTCGCGGTGCTGGGGCTGCTCGCCGGGGTGAGCGGGCCCGGCGACGTGCTCGGTCTGCTGCTCGTGGTCCTGGGTGTCATCGGGTGGGGGGAGGCAGTGACGCGCAGCTTCGGTCGCGGCCAGTTCGCTCTGCCGCTGGTGGTGCTGGGTGCCGAGCTCGGCCTGGCCGTGCTGGCCTCGACAGCCGGGGCACCCGAGGGCGGGATCGTCTCGGACTGGCTGATCGAGTCGACTCTGCCGCTGGTGGCGGGACTATCCGCGGATCGAGCGCTGCTGTTG
>JBAVCA010000053.1:0-6549 GCA_049586475.1 Nocardioides sp. | reverse complement strand
GTGCGGGGGCGAACGTGCTCATGCTCAGACCCCCTCGGGCTGGATGCTCGGGACCGGCGTCGCGGTCAGCTCGAGAAACACGTCCTCGAGGTTGCGCTGGCCCAGGGTCAACGACTCGGGCAGCACGTTGTTGTCCTCGCACCAGCGCGAGACCTTGGCGAGCGTCGAGGCGTCGGCCGGTCCGGTGACCAGCAGCGAGACGGCGTCGAGCTGGGTGACCTCGGTACCGGCGCCGAGAGCAGCGCGCAGCGACTCGGGGGCGCTCGGCGGGAACGGCTCGGTGACGACCAGGCGGATCGTCGCCCGGGCACCGCCGCGGGTGAGCTCGAGCGGGGTGCCGGAGGCGACCAGGGAGCCCTTGTCGACGATGTGGACCCGGTCGGCCAGGCGCTCGGCCTCTTCCATGTAGTGGGTGGTGAGGACGACGGTGACTCCGTCGGCGCGCAGCTCCTCGAGGAGCTCCCACACGGTGCGGCGCACGGCCGGGTCGAGCCCGGCCGTGGGCTCGTCGACGAAGACCAGCTCGGGACGGCCGACCAGGGCCATCGCCAGACCGAGGCGCTGCTGCTGACCTCCCGACAGGCGCCGGTACGGCGTCCGGCCGCAGTCGTCCAGCCCGAGCCGATCGACCAGGATCGCGGGGTCGAGGGGCTGGGCGTGCAGCCGGGCGACGTGGCGCAACATCTCCACGGCTCGTACGCCACTCCAGGCGCCGCCGCTCTGAAGCATCACACCGATGCGGGGGAGCAAGGCCTTGCGGTCACGCAGTGGGTCGAGCCCGAGCACCCGCACCCGGCCCTGCTGCGGCTTGCGGTAGCCCTCGCAGGTCTCGAGGGTCGTGGTCTTTCCGGCACCGTTGGGGCCGAGCACGGCGGTGATCGTGTGCCGCTCCACGGTGAGCGAGAGGCCCGCGACCGCCACCTTGGTGCCGTACTGCATCACCAGGCCGTCGACGATGACGGCAGGTGAGTCGGGCACCCCCTGAGTCTAGGAGGAGCCGTGCACCCCCCGGAGGGGGAGGTGGCCCAGCGCCTAGGCTGAGGTTCGTGAACGACTGGATCACTGGCGCCGTGTACGTGCTGAGCGGAGCTGTGGTCGTGTGGACCCTGGTGCTGCTCATCCGTGACGAGGTCGCCCAGGACCGGACCTTTGCGCTGATCGGGACCGCCGAGCTGGTGCTGGTGGTGCAGCTGGTCCTGGGGTGCGTCCTGCTCGCCGGCACCGAGCGTGACGTCTCCGGTGTGCTGTTCGTGAGCTATCTGATCGGCGTCGCCCTTGCGCTCCCGGTCGGAGCGTTCTGGTCGCTGGCCGAGCGCAGCCGCTCCGGCACCGGGGTACTGGTCGTGTCGGCTCTGACCGTGCTTGCCCTCGAGGTTCGTCTCGTCGAGATCTGGAGCGGAGGGTTCGGTGCGTGACCTCTCGTCCGGCCCCGGCCGGATCCTGGTCTTCGGGTACGGCGTCTTCGCAGTCGCCGCGACGGGCCGCTCGGCGGTCCAGCTCGGCACCGAGGCGAGCAACGCGCCCCTGGCCTACTCGCTCTCGCTGTTCGCCGCGATGATCTACCTGCTCGCCACGACCTGCCTGCTGATCGGCGGTCCACGCGCGTGGCGGGTCGCGGTGGTGGCCTGCACCGTGGAGCTGGTCGGGGTGCTGGGGGTGGGAGCGCTGTCCTATGCCGACGCCGCGCTCTTCCCCGACACGACCGTGTGGTCACACTTCGGGCAGGGCTATGCGTTCCTGCCGCTGGTCCTGCCGTTCCTCGGGCTCGCCTGGCTCTGGTCGACGCGGACCGAGAGTCAGTCGCGTCCGACGAAGAGCACCGGCACCGGTCCGGCTGCGCGGGCGACACCGCCGATCTGAGCGGCAACCGGCGTCGGGTACGACGACCAGCCCGGGGTCAGGTCGAAAGCGCCGACCAGCCGCAGCAGCGCCGTCGACATGGCAGCCAGCGAGAACGGTTGCGCGGGGCAGGTGTGACGCCCATGCCCGAAAGCGGTGACGAGCCGGGGCGTTGCCAGGCCGTCGACGGGGCGCAGTCGGTGGCGGTCCCAACGCTCTGGGTCCCAGGTGGTCAGCCCGGGTGCGGCGGTGGTGTTGAGCAGGGGCAGCAGCGTGGCGATCGTCCAGCCGGGCGGCACCTGGTACGTCGTGTCGCCGTCGTCGAAGGCGACCGAGGCCAGCACCGTGCGGGCCATGATCGAGCGCTGGGCCAATCGGGTCGACTCCAGCGCGCAATGCTGTGCGAACGCCATGTCACCGGCCTGGACCCGCTCGAGCGCTTCCTGGTGGGAGACCAGGTCCACCAAGGCCCAGCCCAGGGCGGCATGCAGGTTGGACATCGACGCAATGTGGATCAGCGCGACGTCAAGGGCGACGCCGCGGCGGCGCACCGGCCCGCGCTCGTCAGCCCAGGAGCCGAGGATTCGCCGGAAAAGCGGACTGGAGAGCCTCTCGTCGCGGGCTGCGTCGTCCGCAAAGGCTCCTACCACCTCGACGATCTCCTCCAGGGCGGCCTGCTCTGCGACCTTCCCGGAGGCCAGCACTGCGGCCATCGCGTCGGGGTGGACGAAGGCATCGGATCCGTCGAGTGCGTCGAAGGCAGCCACCAGCCGCTCGAACGACGCGCCGGTCGCGATGGGCTCGCCGGCCCAGGACGCGAGGCCCATCCGGTGACCCAGGCGTCGGGTGAGCTCGAACACGTCGACCTCGCCCGAGGCTCCGCGACCAGGGCCGAGCTCGTGCACGGTGGCGTCCAGCGCGGTCTCCAGGTTGGCCAGGTACAACGTCACGTCGTCGCGTCGAAAGAGGGTGCCCGGCAGGGTGCGTCGTCCGTCGAAGATCGGGTCGGGCAGCTTGCGGCGCAGCATGAGGTAGTCGGCGACGCCCTTGCTGGCGACCTCCTCCGCGAGGGCATAGAAGCACTCCACCCCGGCGGGGGAGAACGTGAAGAGATAATGGTCGCGGCCGTGCTCGATCGCAAAGGTGTCCCCGTGCTCGGTCCGCGCGGCTGCAATCTCGCTGACGGCATCGGCCACGGGCAAGTGCCACGGCAGCCCTCGCCCCAAGGCGAGGGGTGGGCTCGGCACGATGGGGTCGGTGGGCACCCCGACATCTTGGCAGTCGCTTTGACAGTTCTGACACCGACGTCTGCGCCGTCGCGTGTCGCGCCCGGAGCCGGGTTAGGTGAACCTTGCTTGAACAGGCCGCACCATTAACGGCACACTGGAGTTGTGGAATTCAGCCAGGGGGACCTCACGACGCGTCAGCGCGTTGCCCGGTCGATCCTGGTCGAAGGGCCCTCGACGGCCGTGGCACTGGGTGATCGCCTCGAACTGACCCCTGCTGCGGTGCGCCGACACCTCGACCACATGGTCGAGGAAGGGGTCCTGGAGGCACGAGACCAGCGCGCCGTAGGTGCGCGTGGTCGCGGCCGCCCGGCCAAGGTCTTCGCCCTGACCCAGTCGGGGCGTGAAGGCTTTGCGAAGCAGTACGACGACCTCGCGGTCCAGGCGCTGCGCTTCGTTGCCGAGACCGGGGGCGAGGACGCCGTGCGCGACTTCGCCCAGCGTCGGGTCGCCTTCGTCGAAGACCGATTCGAGACGACGGCCGCCCAGCACCCCGACCTCGGTCCAGTGCAGGTCCTGGCCCGGATCTTCTCCGACGAGGGGTACGCCGCCGGCGTGCGCGAGTCGCCGGTCGGCGACCAGCTCTGCCAGCAGCACTGCCCCGTCTCGTCGGTGGCCCACGAGTTCCCCCAGCTGTGCGAGGCCGAGACCGAGGCAATCGCCAAGGTCCTCGGCCGCCACGTGCAGCGCTTGGCGACCATCGCCCACGGCGACGGCGTCTGCACCACATGCATCCCCAACCGACCCGCCGCAGCTGCGGCCGGGTCGCCCCATCCGCGTACTCAGAAGGAGCAGGTCAGCTGATGACGACCATCGACGAGCGCAATCCCGAGCTCGAGGGCATCGGCCGTTACGAGTTCGGTTGGAGCGACACCGACACGGCAGGCGCCAATGCGAAGCGCGGCCTCAGCGAAGAGGTCGTCCGCGACATCTCCACGAAGAAGTCCGAGCCGCAGTGGATGCTCGACATGCGCCTGAAGGGCCACAAGCTCTTCGGCCGCAAGCCGATGCCCACCTGGGGTTCTGACCTGGGCGGCATCGACTTCGACAACATCAAGTACTTCGTGCGCTCCTCCGAGAAGCAGGACACCACGTGGGACGACCTCCCCGAGGAGATCAAGAACACCTACGACCGTCTCGGGATCCCCGAAGCAGAGAAGCAGCGCCTGGTCTCGGGTGTCGCGGCCCAGTACGAGTCCGAGGTGGTCTACCACTCGATTCGTGAGGACCTCGAGGAGCAGGGGGTGCTCTTCCTCGACACCGACACCGCGCTGAAGGAGCAGCCCGAGATGTTCCAGGAGTACTTCGGCACGGTCATCCCGGTCGGTGACAACAAGTTCTCCGCGCTGAACACGGCGGTCTGGTCGGGCGGCTCGTTCATCTACGTGCCGAAGGGTGTCCACGTCGACATCCCGCTGCAGGCCTACTTCCGGATCAACACCGAGAACATGGGTCAGTTCGAGCGGACGTTGATCATCGTCGACGAGGGTGCCTACGTGCACTACGTCGAGGGCTGCACCGCGCCGATCTACTCCTCCGACTCGCTGCACTCAGCCGTCGTGGAGATCATCGTCAAGAAGGGCGGTCGCTGCCGCTACACGACGATCCAGAACTGGTCCAACAACGTCTACAACCTCGTCACGAAGCGTGCTGTCTGCGAAGAGGGCGCCACGATGGAGTGGGTCGACGGCAACATCGGCTCCAAGGTGACGATGAAGTACCCGGCCATCTACCTGATGGGCGAGCACGCCAAGGGTGAGACGCTGTCGATCGCGTTCGCCGGCGAGGGCCAGCACCAGGACGCCGGCGCCAAGATGGTGCACGCCGCCCCCAACACCTCCTCGTCGATCCTGTCGAAGTCGGTGGCGCGTGGCGGAGGTCGCACCTCCTACCGCGGCTTGATCCAGATCAACGAGGGAGCGCACGGCTCCAAGTCCAACGTGCTGTGCGACGCCCTGCTCGTCGACCAGATCAGCCGCTCGGACACCTACCCCTACGTCGACATCCGCGAGGACGACGTCTCGATGGGTCACGAGGCCAGCGTCTCGAAGGTCTCCGACGACCAGCTGTTCTACCTGATGTCGCGCGGTATGGCCGAGGACGAGGCGATGGCGATGATCGTGCGCGGCTTCGTCGAGCCGATCGCCAAGGAGCTCCCGATGGAGTACGCCCTCGAGCTGAACCGCCTCATCGAGCTGCAGATGGAGGGGGGAGTCGGCTGACCTGCCGATCCCTCCACCCTGGGCCACGACGTGGCTCAGGGGGTCGAGCCGGACGAGCGCGAGCAAGCCGGCCAGACCTCCCCACCACCACCAGAAAGCACCCGTAGTAGTGACTGTGACTGATGCTGCACGCGACAGCGTGGAATCGGCCCTCGAGCAGGGCCCGAAGCACGGTGAGGAAGGGCACCTCATCGTGTCCCACCTCAACCCGCCGCCTTCGTACGACCTGGGCGACCACCCAGTTCCGACCGGGCGTGAGGAGATCTGGCGCTTCACGCCGCTCAAGCGGCTGCGCGGAATCCTCGACGGCGAAGCCTCCTCGGCCTCGCTCACCTGGGACAGCACCCTGCCCGAGGGCGTGAGCCTGGAACGGATCACCGCCGAGCAGGCGCGTGACCTCGGCGAGCTCGCCCCCAATGATCGCCCCTCCGCCCTGGCGGTCGACAACGGCGGCGGCGCGATGCTGCTCGACATCCCGGCCGAGGCCGAGATCGCCGAGCCGATCGTCATCCGCCTGACCGGCGAGTCGGCCGACGACCTGGTCTGGGGCCACCTCGTGCTGCGGATCGGTCGATTCGCGAAGGCGACGATCGTGCTCAGCCACGCTGGGTCCGCTCGCTACAGCGCAATCACCTCGGTGCTGGTCGGCGATGGCGCAACGGCCAACGTCGTCTCCTTGCAGGACTGGGACGACGACGCTGTCCACCTCGGTCGCGACGCGATCCGCGTAGGCCGCGACGCCTCGGTGCGCCACACCGCGATCACCTTCGGCGGCGACGTCGTCCGGCTCAACGCCAACGTCGAGTACGACGGTCCCGGAGGCTCCGCTGAGCTGCTGGGGCTGTACTTCGCTGACGAGGGGCAGCACCTCGAGCACCGACTCTTCGCTGACCACAACCAGCCGAAGACCAAGAGCAACGTCCTCTACAAGGGGGCGCTCCAGGGCGAGAAGGCGCACACCGTGTGGATCGGTAACGTGCTGATCCGTAAGGTCGCCGAGGGCATCGAGACCTACGAGGAGAACCGCAACCTCGTCCTCACCGACGGCTGCCACGCCGACTCCGTGCCGAACCTGGAGATCGAGACCGGCGAGATCGAAGGCGCCGGTCACGCCTCGGCCACCGCCCGATTCGACGACGAGCAGCTCTTCTACCTGCGTTCGCGCGGGGTCTCGGAGAAGGAGGCACGGCGGCTGGTGCTGC
>JBAVCA010000052.1:0-7453 GCA_049586475.1 Nocardioides sp. | reverse complement strand
GTACGACGCCTGGCAGGGCGAGCCCGCACCGGCTCCCGGTTCCGCGGGGGCGGCGTCCAGCAGCCCAGTCGTCAGCACACCGGACACACCTGCCGCTGAGGGCAGCGTCGAGCAGGTCGCCGGCACGGTGCTCCCCTCTGTGGTCAAGCTCGACGTCAGCGACGGACGGCAGGCCGGCTCCGGCTCGGGCATCATCTTGTCCTCCGACGGCGTCATCCTGACCAACAACCACGTCGTCGAGGTCGCTGGCGACGGCGGCCGGATCACGGTCTCCTTCAGCGATGGCAGCCACGCCGAGGCCACGATCCTCGGGACCGACCCACTCACCGACACTGCCGTCATCCAGGCCCAAGATGTCGAGGGCCTGATCCCGGCCACGATCGGCAAGTCCGGCTCGGTCGACGTGGGCGAGGGCGTCGTGGCGATCGGCTCACCCTTCGGTCTCGACGCGACCGTCACCTCCGGGACCGTCAGCGCCCTCAATCGTCCCGTCGACGTCGGCAGTGACGCAGCGGGCAACTCGGCGGTCTACCCGGCGATCCAGACCGATGCGGCGATCAATCCCGGCAACAGCGGCGGCCCGCTCGTCGACCTGGCCGGACGCGTCATCGGGATCAACTCCTCGATCCGGTCCTCCGGCGCCACCTCCGGCGAAGCAGGCTCGATCGGTCTCGGTTTCGCCATCCCGATCGACGAGGTGCTTCCGATCATCGAGCAGATGAGGACGGGCGCAACCCCCACCCACGCCCGTCTCGGAGTGCAGGTCCAGGACGTCGCGAGCGACGGGTCCGGTGCCCTGGTCATCGACGGCGCCCAGATCCAGAGTGTCGGCGACGGCTCAGCAGCCGGTGCCGCCGGACTCGCCGAGGGCGACGTCGTCACCAAGATCGACGACATCCTGATCACCAGCTCCGACTCGCTGGTGGCGACCATCCGCTCCTACCGGCCCGGCGACGAGGTCACGGTGACCTTCGAGCGCTCCGGGCAGGAGCAGACCACGCGCCTCGTCCTCGACTCAGACGCCGAGTCGACCAGCTCCTGACGGCCGGGAGGTCTGGAACGACCCCACGACGGCGGGGACCGGACCGATGCGAGAACGGTCGGAGCGAGAAGAAGACGCATCGTTCCTGACGTCCTGCTCCGGCCGCTCACCGTCGACGCTAAAATCCGATCTGTGATGAGACGCCTGGCTCCCCGACCCGAATGGCGCACGATCGTCGGGATCCTCGCTCTGAGTCTGCTGACGATCGCCACGGTCCTGATGGTCGTCACGGTGATCAACCGAGATCTCGCCGTCAGCACCACCGCTGACGCCACGGGCGCGACGAGCGCGACGAGCGCGACCGGCGACGAGATCCCGCCGGCGACCCCGACTGACAAGCCGCAAGCACGGGACCTGGTCGAGGGGATCGAGTCAGTGCTCATCATCGGCGACGGCACCGCCATGGTCGGCGGCCTCGAACCGGGCTGGGCCGGCCAGCTCGCCACGAAGCGCGGGTGGCAGCTGACCAACCTGGCGCGCGCCGGCACCGGGTTCAACGTCGACCTGTCAGGCGAAGACTGCCCGGTCGAGTCCTGTCCGAGCTTTCTGGGGAGCATCGTGCCGGCGCTTGCGGCTGACGCCAGCCCGGAGCTGATCATCGTCTCGGGCGGCGGGTGGGATGGGCTGCAGGACCTCTCCACTCGACGAGCAGCTGCCGCGGCCTTCTTCTCCTCTCTCCGAGCAAACTTCCGCAACGCAGGCATCGTCGCCCTCAGCCCGATGTGGCTCGATGAGCCGCTGCCTGCTCCACTCGGACCCGTCAGGAAAACCGTCCGCGACGAGGTCACCAGAGTCGGCGGGGCCTATCTCGACGTGGGATCCCCATTTCAGAACCTGCCCGATGGCGCCGACCCCCTGACCTTCAACGATCAGGCGAATGTCACTGTCCTGGAAGCGATCGAGCAGTACCTCGATGGGCTGGTCACGGGCGGCTGAGTCCGTCGCCCTGAAGAGCGCCTCAGCCCGCTCAGCGCACGATCTGACCAGCCGCGGGTGGAGCACGGTCGGGAGCGTCTCGGCGCGCCGTGCCCCAGACGCTTCGCCGGGTCAGGAAATCCTTTTCTGGAACTCTCCGGCGCGGGCCACGGGCTCGAAGCCGAGGCGCTCGTTGACCGCGATCATGTGCGAGTTGACCTCGGCGTTCCAAGTGATCACCCGCTCGACACCGAGGCCCAGACTCTGCAGCAGACGCAGGTTGGCGACCTTGACGGCCATCCCGAGACGGTGGCCGCGGTCGGACATCCGCACCAAGGTGCCCCACTGGTAAGCCTTGCCCGGCTCATGGGGCGTGACCTCGATGTCGGTGTACGCCGCCACCTCGCCCCCGTCAGCGAGCGCCGCCGTGCACACCCGGACGCGTCCCTGCTTCGCCGCGACGCTCTCGCGTTCGCGCAGGTTGGCCACGTCGGCTGTCTCGGGCTCGATCTCGCGATCCCCGGTAGGGGCCTCGGTCACCAGGCTGCTCGCGAGCGTCTCCCAACCCAGAGCAAGCTGATCGGGCACGGCTCCGACCCAGGACTGCACGGCATAGCCGGCGTGACTGGCCTTCGCCTCCTCCGCAAGATCCGCCAGGATCTCGTCCGCGACTGGGACCTGCAGCTCGCGCCGGACATCGCCGAGCGTCATCCGGTAGCCGTGACTGACGGCGAAGTCACGGGCCGGCCAACCGGTGCCGTCCGCGCCGAAGGAGGAGGGCCAGTCGATCCCGTGGTCGAGGATGACGCGTCCGCGCTGGCGCGCCTGGGCCTCGACGAAGTCGAGCATCGCGCTGCCGTGGCCCCGTCGCCAGGCATCTGGGCGGACCTCGGCGGTGACGGTGGCGGACTCCAGGTTGTCCTGGAGCGGAAGCGCCAGACCTCCGGCCACCACCACCTCGCCGGCCTCCCGTCCCACGTAGAGGTGCATCTGGCGCACCCGGCTCGGCTCACGCACGGAGACCTTGAGCTCGGGCAAGGTCCACACGGTGGCCAGGTCGCCGAGCCCCTCCTGGAGCGCTGCGGACGAGGTGTCGTACCACTGTTCGAGGATCGTGTCGTCGTGCACGTCGATCTCGGTGATCTCAAGCTGGTGGGGCTCATTCATCGCGCTCGCTGCACCCTTCCCTCGTCCCATACGGGACCGTCGGACTCGTAGACGTCGCCGTCCGCGCCGTAGACCAGGAATCGGTCGAAGCCGCGGGCGAACCAGCGGTCGTGGGTGACAGCGAGGACCGTGCCCTCGAAGGCGTCCAGGCCGGTCTCCAGCGCTTCGGCCGACTGCACGTCGAGGTTGTCGGTCGGCTCGTCGAGCAGCAGCAGCGTGGCGCCGGACAGCTCGAGGAGCAGGATCTGGAACCGCGCCTGCTGCCCTCCGCTGAGCGAGTCGAAGGTCTGCTCCGACTGCACGCTCAGCTCGTAGCGGTCGAGCACCCTGGCCGCCTGCTCCTGACCCATCCCTCTGCGGCCCTGGGGTGAGCCGTCGCCTCGGTGCAGGATCTCGAGCAGGGTGCGACCCACCAGCTCCGGGTGGTCGTGGGTCTGCACGAACCAGCCAGGACGCACCCGCGCACCGAGTTTGGCCTTGCCGCGGTGGTCGACGGGTTCGATCACGACGTCGCCGACCGGCTGGTGCTCGATGTCGGGGTCGCTCCCCCCAGCCGCGAGGAGACGCAGGAAGTGGGACTTGCCCGAGCCGTTGGACCCCAGCACCGCGACCCGCTCGCCGTACCAGACCTCGAGGTCGAAGGGTCGCATCAGGCCGCGTAGCTCGAGGTCGGCGCAGACCACTGCGCGCTTGCCCGTGCGGCCCCCGGTCAGGCGCATGTTGACCTGTTGCTCGCGAGGCTGCTCGGTGGGCGGGCCGGCCTCTTCGAACTTGCGTAGCCGGGTCTGCGCGGCGCGGTACTGGCTCGACATGCCGTCGTTGTACTCGGACTTGATTCGCAGCCGCAGCACCAGCGCCTTGATCTTGGCGTGCTCCTCGTCCCACCGCCGACGCAGCTCCTCGAACCGGGCGAAGCGATCTTGGCGAGCCGTGTGATAGCTCAGGTAGTCACCGGGGTGGGTCCAGACCTTGTTACCGGTGCCCGGACCGCCGCTGCCGAGCTCGACGGTGACCACACGGGTGGCGGTGTTGGCGAGCAGCTCGCGGTCGTGCGAGATGAAGACGATCGTCTTGTCGCTGCCGCGGATCTTCTCCTCGAGCCAGATCTTGCCGGGCACGTCGAGGTAGTTGTCAGGCTCGTCGAGCAGCAGCACCTCGTCGGGACCGGCGAGGAGGTACTCCAGGACGGTGCGCTTCTGCTCGCCGCCGCTGAGGGTCTTCAGAGTCCGGTACTTGGCGCGGTCGTAGGTCAGGCCGAGTGCCTTCATCGTGCAGACGTCCCAGGTGACCTCGAGGTCGTAGCCGCCGGCATCGGCGTACTCGTGCAGCGCCTCGGCGTACTTCATCTGCGTCTTCTCGTCGTCGGCCTCCATCATCAGCAGCTCGCAGGCCTCGACGGCCAGGGCAGCCGCGCGGATGCGAGCCGGAGAGACACTGAGCAGCAGGTCGGCGACCGTAGGGTCGCCACCGATGGACGACGCCGACGAGATCCCCGCTTTCACGTCCTGGCGCATCACGCCCAGTCCGCCGCTGCGGGTGACCGCGCCGCCGTGCGGCACGAGGTCGCCGGTGATGATCCGGAACAACGTCGTCTTGCCGGCACCGTTGGCGCCGACCAAGGCGACCTTGGCGCCCTCCCCCACCCGGAACGACACGTCGTCGAGCAGCAACCGCCCATCAGGCAGCTCGTAGCGCACTCCGGCAACGTCGACATGTCCCACGAAAGGTCATTGTCCGCTACTCCGGCCCCGACGCGCACCCGGGTTTCGCCCCACCCAGTCTGTGGTCGAGTCGGCGTGTTTAGTCGCCGACTCGACCTTGACCTCGATCTGGCCGTCAGCGCGGGCGGCCGAGGTCGAAACGCTCACCGACCTCGTAGTACGCCGAGGGCCCGCCGCCACGCATGATCGGCCGGGCCAGCGCGGTGTCGTAGATGCCGTCGACCAGGAACGCCTCGTCGATGTGGACGCCGACCACCTCGCCGAAGGTCATCCAGGCATTGACCTCGTCGCCGTCGCGGTCGGTGAGCCGAACGACCTGGGTGACCACGCACTCGAAGCTCACCGGCGCTGCCGCGACCCGCTGCGGCTTCACGACGACGGACGCGGCCGGCTCGAGCCCGGAGCGGTCCCACTCGTCGACGCGGTCCATCGTGGCGGTCTGGTTCATCGCCTCGGCGAGGTCGCGGCTGACCAGGTTCCAGACGAACTCGCCGGTCGCCTCGAGGTTGGCCACGGTGTCCTTGTGCCCGATGCTCGAGAACCCCACGATCGGCGGGGTGTAGTTGAAGGCGTTGAAGAAGCTGTACGGCGCCAGGTTGCGACCGCCGTCGGCGTCCAGGCTGCTGATCCACCCGATCGGGCGCGGGCCGACGATCGCGTTGAAGGGGTCGTGCGGCAGACCGTGGCCCTCGGACGGGCGGTAGAAGTGCGTCACGCCTCCATCGTGGCAGGTGGTCCGCGACGGGGGTGCAGGCCAGCTGTCCTCCGTGGGCGCCGCCGTTCTGCCCACCGCGGTGCGCGTCGTCCCACCACCTGTCGCGCATCAGACGCCCACCCCACCCGGCGGGTGTGCCGCGGGTCGTGCGCGGCGCCCAGGACGAGTCGGACCTCCCCTGCTGGTCGGCGCTACCTACTGGCGAGTTAGATGGGAGCCATACCCCGGCCTGGCAGGCGCCCAGCCCAGCCAGCCCGGCACGAAGCCCAAGACCCGATGCAGCACCCAGCCAAGCAATCGCCAGGAGGCACCGCATGCAGCTCCAGCTGTCAGCCGAGGACGAGAAGTTCCGCGACGAGATGCGCACGTTCTTCACCACCGAGGTCTCCCAGGAGATCCGCACCGCCGTGGCCGAGGGGCGGGAGCTGACCAAGGAGCAGATCGTCGAGTCCCAGCAGACCCTCAACAAGGCCGGCCTCGCAGTGCCGCACTGGCCAGAGGAGTACGGCGGCCGGGGCTGGTCGGACCTGCAGCGCCACATCTGGAACGAGGAGATGCAGGCGGCCTGCGTGCCGATCCCGCTCGCCTTCAACGCGAGCATGATCGGGCCGGTGCTGGCGCAGTTCGGGTCGAAGGAGCAGAAGGACGAGTTCCTCCCGAAGACCGCCAACCTCGACATCTGGTGGAGCCAGGGCTTCTCCGAGCCCGACGCCGGCTCAGACCTGGCCAGCCTGCGCACCACCGCGGTCAAGGACGGCGACGACTACATCGTCAACGGTCAGAAGACCTGGACGACCCTCGGTCAGCACGGTGACTGGATCTTCACACTGGTGCGCACCGACCCGGAGGTGAAGAAGCAGGCCGGGATCTCGATGCTGCTCATCGACATGAAGTCCGAGGGACTCGAGGTCCGCCCGATCGAGCTGATCGACGGCGGCCACGAGGTCAACGAGGTCTGGTTCACCGACGTCCGCGTGCCGATCGCCAACCTCGTCGGCGAGGAGAACAGCGGCTGGACGCAGGCCAAGTTCCTGCTCGGCAACGAGCGGGTCGGCGTCGCCCCGGTCGGCGCCACCAAGCGGGTGCTGGCGCGGGCCAAGGAGCTCGGCGCCGAGCTGATCGCCGACGACCCGCTGCTGCGCGCACGCATCGTCGAGCTCGAGAACGAGCTGCTCGCCCTCGAGCTCACCGCGCTTCGCGTCGTCGCCCACTCCGAGGGCGGCGAGCCGCACCCGGCCTCCAGCGTGCTCAAGCTCAAGGGAACCGAGCTGCAGCAGGCCGTCAGCGAGCTGGTCGTCGACCTCGGTGGCCCCGAGACGCTCGCCTCCGGCGAGGAGGGCGACACCGAGTCCTGGTACCGCCGCTCCACCCCGACCTACCTCAACCTCCGCAAGGCCTCGATCTACGGCGGGTCCAACGAGGTCCAGCGCCAGATCATCAGTCGTACGATCCTCGGCCTCTGAGCCGCCAACACTGACGTAGGAGACACAGAGACCCATGGACTTCACTTTCGATGACGAGCAAGAGGCCTTGCGCGACGCCGTCCGCGGCCTGATCGGCAAGACCTACGGCGACTACGAGACGCGGCGCCAGACCACCAAGGCCGACCCCGGCTTCGACGAGAAGGTCTGGACCCAGCTGGCCGAGATGGGCTTGCTCGGACTCCCCTTCAGCGAGGAGGACGGCGGAGTCGGTGCCGGGCCCGTCGAGATCGGGATCGTGTGCCAGGAGCTCGGCCGGGTCATCGCTCCCGAGCCCTACCTCGGCTCCGTCGTGCTCGCCGGTGGCCTGGTCGCGGCGGTCGGCACCCCGGACCAGCGCCAGCAGATCCTCGGAGCGCTCTCGGCCGGCGACTCGGTACCCGCCTTCGCCCACGCCGAGCCGGGCTCGCGC
>JBAVCA010000051.1:0-5162 GCA_049586475.1 Nocardioides sp. | reverse complement strand
GGCCCGCAGCCCACCTCGACGACCGGGCCAGGGCCGGCCGCGACCCGGTCGAGGAGCATGCGCTCGAAGGGCATCGCGGGGAGCTCGTCGGAGAACGCGTCGGCGTACGAGGCGGCGATGGCGCCGTACGACGCCCGGACCTTGTTGTCGCGCGACTCCCCACCGGAGCCGAGCGGCGCCTCCCGGTCGGACTCCAGGTCAGGCGCAGCTGTCTTCGGCCCCGGCACCTTCACCTCGCCCAACAGGTGCACCCAACGGTGGTCCTGCTCGCGCAGGCGCTTGGGCTGCTCGGCCACCAGCGGAGGGTCGGCGGCCGCCAGCCGGGCCAAGCAGGCCTCCACCTCAGTACGGTCGGCGAAGCGGTGCAACCGCTCGGTGCGGGTCTTCAGGGCGCCCGGAGCCTGGGGCCCGCGGAGCAGCAGCACGGTGAGCAGCGCCCGCTCGTCTGCAGCCCACCGCTGGCGCGCGGCGATGGTCTGGACGTACTTCAACGTGCGTCGCCCCGAGTCCTGCCAGGTCACGGCAACCAGGTCCTGGTCCTTGAGGGCGCGCAGAACGCGGTGCACGGTTGCCTCGTCGTAGGCGGTGACCGGCTCCCGGCTGCTGGTCTGGTTGCAGGCGCCGATGACGGCGTTGACCGACATCGGATAGCTCGCAGGCACCGTGATCTCCTTCTCCAGGAGGCTGCCCAGGACGCGCTGCTCCTCGGAGTCGAGGTCCGGCATGGGGAGGTCGGAGTAGTCGGCCACGGTGCAGGCTAACCCGCCTCGCGGTGCTAGCGGCGGGGCACCGGCGCAAGCGGTCCCCACTCGTGCACTGAGGTCGGAGGCGCGCCGGTTGGTGGGTGCGGACTCGCTGGCGCGGATCCGCGACCGACCAGGACGCCGTCGGGATAGTCGTCGACCGGGCGTATAGTTTGTTCGTGCCCGAGGTCTCCGTCATCGCCTACTTCGCGGACGACCCCACCCGCACCTACCAGCTGGTGCAGTGGCTCGACGTCCTCGAGATCTTGCACGCCCAGCACCCCGTCGCGGTCGTCGTACGCGACCCGGACTCTGCCGCAGTGCTCGAGGGCCAGACGTCCCTCCCCGTTCTGCCTGCGCCCACCCTGACTGACCTGTCCGAGCTCTACAGCACGCTCGACGCCAAGGTCGTCCTGTACTGCAACAACTCGATCCTCAACTTCCAGTCGCTGATCGATAGTCGCCGCCTCCACGTGCACGTCAACCACGGGGAGAGCGACAAGCAGAGCATGGCGAGCAACAACGCCAAGGCCTACGACCGCGTGTTCGTCGCCGGCGAGGCGGCTGTCCAGCGCCACCGCGCTGCGCTGATGGAGTTCGACACGACCCGGCTGGTGCGCGTGGGCCGGCCGCAGCTCGACCTCCGCCCTCCCCCGCTGCTCCACGCGAGCAATCGGCGCACCGTGCTCTACGCGCCGACCTGGGAGGGCGACGCCGACTACAACGACTACACGTCAGTCACCACGCTCGGGGTAGCGATCGTGCAAGCGATCCTGGCGGTGCCCGAGGTGCGGCTCGCCTACAAGCCGCACCCCAAGGTGGTCACCAGCCAGACGTCCGCCGTGCGTGCGGCGCACCTCGCCATCCTCGACCTGGTCGAGGAGGCAGCGAGGAACGAACCGGAGGCCGGACACGAGTCGATCACCCTCGGCGACATCCTCGGAGTCATCCCCGACTGCGACGCCATGGTCACCGATGTCTCCTCGGTCGGGCTCGACTGGCTCTACCTGCGCAACGAGAAGCCGCTCTTCATCACCGACCCGCAGGGTGACGCCGAGCGGCTGCGCCGAGACGTCGCCGTGAGCAGGTGCGCGGACGTCGTCAGCCCGGACCACCTCGCACAGCTGACGGCCTTGATCACCTCCCGTCTCGAGCACGACGAGCACCAGCTGGCTCGCGTCGCCATGCGGCACCACTACTTCGACGACCTGCGGGTCGGGGAGAGCACGGTGCGGTTTCTCGAGGCCATCTCCGAGCTGGTGTCCCTCCGGGACCAGCTGCTCGGCGTGGAGCCCTCCAGGGACGGCGCGGCCATCACAGCCTGACCTGCTCGTCTTCGGGCGTATCCTCACGTCTCGTGAGCATCGAGCTGCGCCCCCTCAGCCAGGGGAGTTCGTCGACCGTCCGGCTCGTCCCCGGGCCCGCGGGCAGGAGCGTGATGACCGCGGTCGGACTCGGACAGCTGCTCTACCTCCCTCACCTGGCACCGTGCGTCGTCGGCCGCGACGTGGGACGGTGGGACTGTGACTGAGCGCAACGTCCTGGGTGGCGAACTCGAGCCCTGCAGCACCGACCCGATGACTGGGTTCTTCCGGGATGGCTGCTGCAACACCGGAGCCGCTGACCAGGGAAGCCACACCATCTGCGCCGTGGTGACCGAGGAGTTCCTCGCTCACCAGAAGGTCATCGGCAACGACCTGGGCACACCGATGCCGGCGTTCAACTTCCCTGGGCTGGTGGCCGGCGACCGGTGGTGCGTGACTGCGCTCAACTGGGCCCGCGCGCACCAGGACGGCGCCGCGGCGCACGTGGTGCTGGCCTCGACCAATCAGGCGGTCCTGCGCCTGGTCCCGCTCGAGATCCTGCGCCAGTACGCGGTCGACGTACCCACGGACCTCAGCGGTCTCGACGATCTCGAGGCGTAGCCGCCTCACAGGGCGTTGAGCACCTCGGTCATCTGCTCCTCGGTCTTCGACCCGATCCGCTCGAAGACCAGCTTCATCAGCGGTTCGGCGAGCTTGCCGATGCCCTTGGCCTCGATGACGGCCTCGTAGGTGATCTCGCTGCCCTCGGCGTGGGGCGCGACGGTGATGGTGTCCACCGAGGTCGCTGAGTCGTTTTCCCCCTCGAACACAAGGCTGCCCCCGGTGAGCTTGGTGAGCTCGTAGGTCAGCTCGGTCTCGACGCCAGCAATCTTGGAGACGTTGTGGAACGTCGAGCCGACCTGCACCGGGCCGGTGTCCTGACGGGTGCAGGAGACGGTGCCGGGATCCCACGCCTCGGCGTTGGAGAAGTCCTTGAGGTAGTCGATCACGGCTGGCGGCGGTGGCTGGACGACGAAGGTGCGAGTCACGGTAGGCATGAGCCCACGCTAGGAGCTGATCCGGCGTCACGCCTCACCCATGAGGACTCCTACGGCCCTGCCGCCCTCAGCAGACCGGCGCTGCGTCGAGCTCCGCGGCTCGGCGCAGGGCCAGTGGAATATCGTCCTCCGGAAGCGCGACCGCGCGGTGCCAGCGGCCCTGCTCGTCCAGGGTGAGGGCGATCAGCATCCAGACCTCGGCGGTGCCGTCCTCGACCGTGCCGACGCCACCCCACCGGACGACGGCCACACGACCAACCTGCTCCACCAGCTCATAAGCGAAGCGGACGTCGGAGGCCAGCTGGTACCACCCGGCGTACACCTCGACCGCGCCTTGGGGACCGATGACTGGTTCCCAGCCGAGCGGCCGCTCGTCCTCTAATCGGTAGTCGGGTGCGTAGCAGGCAGCGACAGCCTCGAGGTCCCGGTCAGCCAGTGCGGTAATCAAGCGGTCGAGGGCCATCTCGAACGGGTCCGGCGTGGCAGCTGTCGGTGCACCAGCGAAGGCGAGCTCGGTCGCCCGTGCCATCGCAGCCGGCTCATCATCCAGCGCGACGCCCAGCATCCGGATCTGCACGAAGCGTCCCTCGCTGTCGCAGGTCGAGGCATGGATCGTCGGCACCTCGAGCCATGAGCCGTCGGGGCCCGCTCCCTGACCGTTGAAGCGGACCACACAGACGGTGCCGGCCGGCCCTTCCACCTCACCTATCGCCTCGGCCGTCAGGATGAAGTCGGGGATGAGCTCCACCCACTGCTGCGCGAACTCGACCAGACCCTGGCGACCCTGGACCGTGGTCCAGTTCAGCGGTCGCTGGTCCTCCATCACGAACTCCGGCGAAACCTCCTGCGCGAGGCGATCCCAGTCGCGGTCGAGCCAGCAAGCCATGACGGCGCCGTAGGCGCGCAGCCCGATCACCGGACCCATGCGGGCGAGGTCGGCAGCCCGACGCAGCGCACCGGCCCGGTCAGCACCGTCGACGTCGAGGACCCACGCTCGCGTCAGCCGGCCGTTGGCGTCGACGGTGAAGGCGTGGGTCAGGGACTGGGTCCTGGACTGCGTGGAAAGAGCGGCCGACGTGGTCGTGGATGGGTCGCGTCCGGTCAGCCTGATGACGCTCACGCCCGCCACCTCTCCCCACGGCTCCTGGTGCAGGGCTGCATCGGGAAAAGCCTCGGCTATCGAGCGCCAGAACGCGTCGACACCAGCGTCGACGGCGGCGTCTCCGCGGTCCGCCAGACGCTCGTCGTCATAGGTGAAGCCGGGCGCGCACAAGGTCGCCGCACCCTCGACGTCTCCCGCGCTCAACGCCTCCAGCAAGGCTGAGTAGGTGTGCCTGGCCGGAGTGATCTGCGGTGCCGAAGCCAGTGGCTCGGAATCGGGCTCGAGCTCGCGAGCCCGGGCGGTCATCGCCTCGGAGGTGGGGTCGGTCTGCCACGACCGGCGAATCAGCCCGGCTGGGTCGAGCTCGAAGACGTACCCGGTCCAGCTCTCGCCGGGCACGCCCGGCGAGCTCGAACCGGAGCCGCCGATCACTGCGGTGAGGTACCTGCCCACACGGCCCGCCGAGCGATAGCCGAAGACCAGGTCCGGCACCAGGCTGATCCAGCTGGCAAACATCTCCACCAAGCCGGCACGCCCGCGGATGTCGACGACCGAGCCGAAGCTGCGATTGTCGTCGACCAGCTCGAAGTCCTCGGCATAGAGCATCGAGGCCCGCTCGAGATCTCGGTCGTTGGTCGCCTCGATCAGCCGGTCCAGGATCGGAATCCCCAGCTCCTCCGTGATCGGAGCGAGGTCGGAGACCTTGGCCGCGTACATCTCCTCAGCGTCGGCTCGTGCGGTGGCGGCAGCCTCTGGGTCTCCTCCCCGGTCAAGCACGGCGGCCAACAGGAAGAGGGCGTTGGCGTGGTCGACGACGGCGTCGCTCGCGCCGGTGCGTGCCACGACGGCCTCCACCACGAGTCGGGCCGCGCCGGGCTTACCTTGACGCTCGAGGTGCGCGACGTGTACCGCGGCAGCCGCGACGGCGAGGTGCAGCGGCGTGGAGTCGTCCGGC
>JBAVCA010000050.1:0-4168 GCA_049586475.1 Nocardioides sp. | reverse complement strand
GACGACCGCGGAGCGGGTTCCGATCCCGGCCGAGATCAAGGTCCTGATCGCGTCCGCGTTCGTGATCGCGATCGGGTTCGGCCTGATCTCGCCGGTGCTCCCGGCCTATGCCCGCAGCTTTGACGTCGGCGTCGCCGCCGCGTCGTTCGTGGTCTCGATCTTCGCGATGTTCCGTCTCGCCTTCGCACCGGTCGGCGGCAAGCTGGTCGCTCGGCTGGGGGAGCGGCCCGTCTACCTGGGCGGGCTGTTGCTCGTCGCCGCGTCATCGCTGGCCACGGCGTTCGCCCAGTCCTACACCCAGCTGCTCGTCCTGCGCGGGCTCGGCGGGATCGGTTCGACGATGTTCACGATCTCGGCAATGGCGCTGCTGGTGCGACTCGCGCCACCGACGATCCGCGGGCGGGTGTCGTCGGCCTACGCCAGCGCCTTCCTGATCGGAGGCATGGTCGGTCCCCTCATCGGAGGTGCGCTCGCCGGCTTCGGGCTGCGGGTCCCGTTCGTCGCCTACGCCGTGGCACTCGTTGCCGCGGCGGCGGTGGTCGGCATCCGGCTTTCCCACGCGCGGTTGCGGCCCCAGGGCAGCGGCCCGCCTGCGCCGCCGATGCAGCTGCGCGAGGCGCTGGCGGTCCCTGCCTACCGCGCCGCCCTCGGCTCGGCCTTCGCCAACGGCTGGTGCAACTTCGGGGTGCGGGTCGCGGTCATCCCGCAGTTCGCGCTGGTCGTGCGCGACGAGACCTGGGTCGCGGGCGTCGCGCTGGCGCTGGCCGCCCTCGGCACGGCGGCGACGCTCCAGGTCGCGGGTCGACTGGCCGATACCCTGGGGCGCCGTCCGCTCGCGATCGTCGGACTGCTCTCGACGGGTGTGACTCTCGGCCTGATCGGCCTGAGCGGCGACCTCGCCGTGCTGCTCGTGCTGTCTGCGCTCTCCGGCCTGGGCGCCGGGCTCGTCAACCCCGCGCAGCAGGCGACGGTGGCCGACGTCATCGGCTCGCACCGTTCGGGTGGCACGGTGCTGAGCACGTTCCAGATGGCCCAGGACGGCGGTGCGATCGTCGGTCCGGTGCTGGTGGGTGTGGTGGCCGACCAGGCAGGCTTCGGCTGGGCGTTCGCGGTCACCGGCCTGGTGAGCCTGCTCGCCGTCCTACCGTGGCTGGTGTCGGCCGAGACCCTGGAGCATCCGGCCTCGACGTGAGGCACCGATGGTGTGATGAGGTGGGTGCATGCGCTACCCACCTCCCCTCCGCCCCGGCGACACCATCGGTATCACCGCACCTTCCAGCGGTGTCACCGCAGCGCTGCGGCCTCGGCTCGACCACAACGTGGCGTGGCTGCGCGAGCGCGGGTACGACGTTCGTGTCGGCGAGTGCCTCGGTGGCGACCGGGTCGTCTCGGCCCCGAAGGAGCAGCGCGCCGACGAGCTGATGGCGATGCTGCGCGACCCGGACGTGCGCGCGATCGTGCCGCCCTGGGGCGGCGCGCTCGGGATCGATCTGCTCGACCAGCTCGACTGGCGCGAGATCGGTACCTTCGAGCCGACCTGGGCCGTCGGGTTCAGCGACTCCTGCTCGTGGATGCTCCCGCTGACGACCCTGCTCGGCTGGGGCACGATCCATGGCGTGAACCTGATGGACACCGCTCACGAGGCGCCGGCGGGGCTCGTGCACTGGACCGAGGTAGCGGCAGCCACGGAGCCGGTGGTGCAGCGGAGTCCCGGCCGCTTCCGCACCTCCGGCTGGGACGACTACAAATCCCACCCCGGGGTCGAGTCGATGACCCTGGACGGCACCGGCACCTGGAGCCTCGTCGGAGGCGGCGGTCTCGACGTCTCCGGTCGGCTGGTCGGCGGCTGCATCGAGATCGTCTCGTCCTTGGCGGCCACTCGCTTCGGGGACGTCGCAGCCTTCGGCCGTGAGTACGCCGACGACGGGCTCATCGTTTTCCTCGAGGCGGCCGAGGACGACGCCCACACCATCGGCCGGCACCTGCACGCGCTGCGGCTCGCCGGCTGGTTCGACGAAGCCACCGCGATCCTCATCGGGCGCACCGGTGCTCCGGACCAGCCCGACCTCAGCCAGCGTGAGGCGGTGCTCGATGCTCTCGGCATGCTCGACATCCCTCTCGTGCTGGACGTCGAGTGCGGTCACACCCAGCCCTTCCTGCCACTGGTCACCGGCGCGCTGGCGCACCTCGTGGTGGACGCCGAGCGTCAGGAGATCACCCAGGAGCTCATCTGACCTTCGCCGGCTCACCTCGTGACCTCCGGGTGAGGCGCGGTCTCGGTGCCGACGACCACGATGGTCCGATGGCCGTGCTCCCAGCCCCGCCGTCCCTTGCCGCCGGCGCCTCGTCGGACGACGTCGCCGGCTGGGTCTCGACCCACCTCGGTGACCTGACACGCGAGGGGCCAGATCGGGTACGCCCCAGCGCCCTGCGCGGAGGCCAGACGGCTGCCGACGCCGCGCTCGCCGGCCTCGATGTCGCGGGCTACGCGCGTTCGCGCAGCACCGTGCTGCCGCAGGAGCGGCAGGGTGCGACCAGGATGTCTCCTTACATCCGACACGGTCTCGTCCTGCTCCCCGAGGTCTGGGACGCGGTGGCCAGCGCGCCCGAGCGTGACCGCGGCAAATATCGAGACCAGCTGCTCTGGCAGGAGTACGCGCGCCACCTCTACGCCCGGGTCGGGGCCGACCTGGGTCGAGCGCTGCGGCACGAGCAGCCGCGCGCGGGATCGCGAGCCGGGCAGTGGTCCGCACGGGAAGCGTGGCCACGGGGGATGGCTTGCATCGAGCACGTCGTCGACGATCTCGAGCGCGACGGGTGGCTGGTCAACCAGACCCGGATGTGGTTGGCCTCGCAGTGGGCGGTGCGTGCGGGTGCTGACTGGCGGGCAGGTGAGGACGAGATGTTCGCGCACCTGCTCGACGGCTCTCGAGCGGCGAACCGGTTGGGCTGGCAGTGGACCTCGGGCACCGGCAGCGGCAAGGCCTACGGCTTCAGTCGGTGGCAGGTCGAGAAGCGGGCGCCGGCGCTGTGCGCGAGTTGCTCGCTCGCGCAGGATTGCCCGATCCAGGACTGGCCCGAGCGCGGCCTCGGCCCGGACGTCGAGGGGCCGGACCTCGGCAAGGGACCTGTCCCGGGCGGGCCCGGCCAGGTCGAGGGCGCGGGCGAGGGAGCACGGGTCTGGCTGACGGCCGAGTCGCTCGGGGCGCGCGACCCCGCGCTCGCCTCGGACCCGCAGCGACCGGCGATCTTCGTCTTCGACGAGCCACTGCTGCGTCGGTTGCGACTGTCAGGCAAGCGGCTGATCTTCCTCGCCGAGACGCTCGGTGAGCTGGCGCAGGCGCGACCGCTGGAGATCCGCCGCGGCGAGGTCGTCGATGAGGTGGGAGGAGGGCCGCTGGCGACGACGTACGCGCCGGTGCCGGGGTGGGAGAAGCACCGGGCACGCCTCGACGTGCGCGAGGTGCACCCATGGCCCTGGCTGGTGCAGCCGCGCCCAGCGAGCGTGCGCTCCTACAGTGCGTGGCGTCCGCGCGCCGGCCGGTGACGGGCTGGTGATGGGGCAGGAGTGGGTCAGTGCACCTGGCCGACGGCGGAGGTCGGGGTGAAGCGCGCGATCAGGCGCTTCTCGGCGACCATCGCTGCGCGGTACTCCTCCCAGTCGTCGTGCGGTGCTCCGGCCACCTGCTCGTAGTAGGCACACAGCGCGTCACTGGTGGCGTCGCCCGGCTCCGTGGTGGTCGGCGACAGCTCGACGGTGCCGTCGAGCGAGATGTAGGACCAGGACGACGGCTCGGTGACGTGGAGGACGATGCGAGGGTCGCGTCGCATGTTGCTCGTCTTCGCCCGGTCGTCGGTCACCGAGATGACGAAGGTGTCGTCGTCGAGGGCGTAGACGATGTCGGAGGACTGCGGTCGTCCGTCCTTGCGGATCGTGATGATGACGGCGTGCTTGCGCTCGGCAGCCCAGGTGGTGGCGTCGGTGAGGTCCATGCGCTCAGTCTGCCCCTCAGACCAGGCGGACCTCGACCTCGTGGGCCAGCATCACGGCCTGCCCGCTGACCGGGTCCATGTGCAGCGCGCCCCCGGGGATGACGTCGTTGATGTTGGCGCCTGCCAGGGCCCGCGCCCTGCGTGGTCCGGTCGTTGCGTGTCCCCAGCCGTGTGG
>JBAVCA010000049.1:0-4121 GCA_049586475.1 Nocardioides sp. | reverse complement strand
AACGGGTTCACCGAGGACGACCTCGGCTACCGAACCTGGACGACCGGCACGGGCGCTCGGTTCTACACGCAGGTGACGCAGGGAACCCCCGACCAGGGTCGCTATCGCGTCTACCGCTGGAAGGCCGTGGAGCCCTCCGGAAGCCCTGAGCGGCTGAACAGCCCTGGTGTCGCCGGGGTGCAGCTCGTGCCCATCGACCTTGGCACGATCTGCTTCGACTACCAGGCCCCCACCTACGAACGCTGCTGAAGTGTGCCAGCTCGACGGTGCGGCCCCTGCACGGTCCTGCGCGTCAGGTCTGGACCAGTTGGCGGAGCTGGGACGAACCACCATACGGCGACCGCACGAGCCCCTAGTCTCGCAGCACCCTGCGCCAGTGCCTGTCCACCGCGGACTGGCCACACAGATGAGGACCTCCCGTGGCCGACGTGTTTACCGAGATGCCCGCCGAGAAGGCCGACAGTCGCACGACGCTCTACGCGGCGATCCTGCTCGGCATCGCTGCCACGTGCACGGCCATCTCGGCCTACCAGGCCGCCCTGCTCGACGGGGAGACGCTGGAGAAGTACACCGACGCCAACGCGGGCCTCACCGCGAGCTCGTTCATCGCAGCGACCACCCTGCAGACCTACACCGGCGACCAGGTGATCTTCCGGGAGTACTCCACGGCGCTTTTCGAGAACAAGCGCGGCCTGGCGGCCTACACCTACGAACAGATGTCTCCCAACCTCCAGGAGGCGGTGGATTGGTGGATCGAGAGCGACGACACGGTCACGTCCGCCTTCGACGACGTGGAGGGAAATCCCTACGTCGGCAACGACCTGAGCGAGGTCAATGACCTGGCCGACGAGGCCGATGCTGCGCGCGAGGCCGGCGCCCAGGCCGACGAGAGAGGCGACCAGTTCGAGCTGGCATCGGTGCTGTTCGCCCTGACGCTCTTCTTCGGCGGTATTGCGACCCTGTTCAGTCGTCGCTCCTTCACCCTCACCCTGCTGACTTTCGCCACCGTCGGGCTCGTCGCCGGGTCGCTGCAGCTCGCCACTGCCTTCGCGACCTGAGGCACGTGCACCCCAGGTGACGTCGCCGGATCAGTGCGCCAGCTGAGCGGCCATCGCCCCCATCAGTGCCTGAAGTCCTTGGAACGGCCGGACCATCACGGTGAACGACGTCAGCTTGTCGTCGGCGCCCCAGCGCACCATGTCCACGCCGTGCACGACCTTCCCGTCGAGGTCCGCCTCGAACTCCAGAACCGCGCTGCCGCCCGACCCGTCGGACGACTCGGTGACCCACTCCTCGAGGTAGCGCAGGGTCGGACCCAGCACGTGCATCGCCGCGGTGAGGTACGCCGTGGTGATCGCCTTGCCCCGCTGAGGTGTGTGAACGGCGGGGGAGCGGAAGACGACCTCGTCGGCGAGCAGGAGATCCAGGCCGGCGGCGTCCCGCGTGGCCGCAATCCGGTGCCAGGCGTCCAGGGGTGCAGGTCTGGTCATGTGGGCCAGTCAAGCATCTGACTGCACCTGCGCCTGCACCCGTGAGCCCGGGCAGCGATCAGCAACCGGCAGTGGTCCAGCGGCACATCGACGGACCGAAGTCCC
Source organism: Nocardioides sp. (assembly GCA_049586475.1). Taxonomy (GTDB): domain Bacteria; phylum Actinomycetota; class Actinomycetes; order Propionibacteriales; family Nocardioidaceae; genus Nocardioides. The sequence goes on along the minus strand of JBAVCA010000049.1, from coordinate 2,526 downwards.
GGCTGTTGCGGTTGAGCGACCGGGCACCGGGGTGCGTCGACGTGCGGGAGTACTCGCCCGCGTCGTAGTTCAGCAGCACCGCCTTGCCGACCCGCATCACCTGCGCTAGGTAGCCGCCGATCTGGTCGTCGGCGGCGGTGACGCTCCACAGCACGTCGTCGTAGCCGGTGGTCAGGCCGAAGACCCGGACCTGCGTGCGCCGCCCGGAGGAGTCAACGGTGTCCTCGCCGCAGCCGGCGAGGTCGGAGCGCACGCGCGAGACGACGCGGGCAGCACGCGCGGCGCTGCGGAAGGTCAGCAGCTCGCGCACCTGCAACGATTCCGGACCGAAGCTGCGCACCGCCAATCGATCGCTGCGACGCTTCGGCTTCCAGCTCACCCCGGCGCAGGGGTCGAGACGCAGTCCGCGCACCGCCTCGGACGGCCCTCGCTGTCCGCCGTCGCCGCCGTGGTCGCGCAGACCCTCGTCGAGGGCGAAGTCTGCCGGGATCCGAGGGCTGATCCCGTCTGCTCGCGAGGAGCCGGCCGGCTCCCCGCAGGCCAGGGCCGGGCTTCCCGCAAGGGGTACGACGAGCAAGGTTGCGACGGCGAGCAGGCGAGCTGCGGGCCGGTGGGTGCTGGTAGGGGTCGTCATCGGTGGTCCTCTCGTCGCGGAAGCTGTCGTGAGTAGGACGCGCGAAAGGCCTCGGTTGTTGCACAGGGATGCGGGCGAGAAGCGGTGGCCGAACGGGCGGGCCCGGGCGTGGTCCGGGTGCAGGTCAGCGCGGGACGCGCACAAGCAGGCGGCCGTGGATGCACTCCATGTGCAGCTCGCGGCCGGCGCCGATGGAGTCGCCGTCGAGCTGGCGGGGCGTGTCGACCGCGGCCCGGATCGACACCGAGCGCCCCGTCATCCGATTGATCGTGTCGTCCGTGCGCGAGCGCTTGGCCAGCACTCGCAGGGCGAGCGGGATCCAGGACAAGAAGCGGCGAGGGTTGAGCAGCACGACGTCCAGCAGGCCGTCGTCGATGGTGGCGTCGGGGAGCAACGGCATCCCGGCTTGGAGGTAGCCGACGTTGCCGACCATGACCATCCGGGCGCGGTGCTTGGTCCACTCGCCGCCGTCGACCGAGAGCTCGACCTTGGTCACGGGGAACATCAACGACTTCAAGGCCGAGACGACGTAGGCGAGCCAGCCGACGCGCTTCTTGATGTCCTCGTTGACACCCTCCATGATCGCAGCGTCGAAGCCCATCCCGGCCATCACCATGAAGTGGGAGTCGATGGGCTCGGGGTCGCCCTCGCCGGCCGGTGGATCGCCGGTGACCCGGACCATGTCGATGGCCCGGTCCTGACCAGTGAGGGCGACGTCGATCGCGGCCCGGATGTAGAGCGGGATCGCCAGGTTGCGCGCCAGCAGGTTGCCGGTGCCAGCAGGGATGATCCCCACCGGGATGCCGGTGCCGGCCAGCTCGGCGCACACCTCGCGCACGGTGCCGTCACCGCCACAGACGATGACCAGGTCGGCCCCTTCCACCGAGGCACTGTGGGCCTGTCCGGTCCCGGAGTCCTCGCGGGTGGTCAGGTGCCAGGTCGGCTCCTGCCACCCGGCCGCACGCGCCATCGACGTCAGGGTGGCGCGGAAGACCGCGACGTCCTCGACCTTGACCGGGTTGAGCACGACGGACAACCGCTTCTCCGAGCGCACGGCCTCGGGGAGCGGCTCGTTCTTGTGCGCGTGGCTGCGCGGCAGTGGGCTGTAGATCACCAGGGCCAGGAGCACCACCCCGGCCGCGAGCAGGGCCCCGCCCACCACGTCGGAGGGGTAGTGACGCCCCAGCAGGATCCGGTCGAGGCCAACCGCGACGGCGATGAGCACCATCATCGTGCCGAGCACACGCCGGATGGCCTTGCGGCGCACCAGCATCGTGACGACCACCAGCACGACCCCGGTGAACGCGGCGATCGAGGAGGCGTGGCCGGAGGGGAAGGCGCCGTTCTCGAGAAGCTCGTCGAGCTGCTGCCACTCGGGGCGACCGCGACCCACCAGCAGCTTCAGGCCGGTGGTCGCCGCTGCGGTCACCAGCATCACGGCGACGACGAAACCGCCGGCCCGGCGGTGCCCTTTGAGCAGTAGGCCTGCTGCCAGGACGATCGTGTACGCGGTCATCGCGAGGGTGCTGGCGAGGTCCTCGATGGCCAGGAGCACGCCCTGGGCGCGACCGTCGTCGACCCTCGCGGCGGCGGTGCGGCCGCGCTCGTCGATCTCGGTCACCCAGGACCAGTCCTGGGTGACCGCCAGTGCCAGCCCACCCAGGAGAATCAGCAGGAGCGCGGAGAGGCCGAGCTGGGTGGCACGAGAGCGGTCGAGCACCGGCTGTCTCCGATCGGTTGGCGGGTCACGGCGGTGTGCCACGGGCGTGGCGCGAGGTCGCAGAACAGTATGGCGAACAGCGCCGTCGGCACCGGCATCCACAACCGCGCCACAACTCGGGTGTGGAGGGCCGGGGCCGCCCGATAGCCTCGCCTTGTGATCGACCCACGAC
>JBAVCA010000048.1:0-10764 GCA_049586475.1 Nocardioides sp. | reverse complement strand
CCAGCGGCGCCGGGATTCGGGGTGGTGCCGGTGGAGGACTCCTCGGCCGGGGGAGCGGGCGCCGGATCGCCACTGTCGACGCAGCCTACGAGGGTGATCAGCAGCGCGACCGCGGCGACAGTGACCTGGGGTCCGGTTCTCATGTGAACACTGTGCCTGCTCGGGCTTCCTTGAGGCTTTCTTGATCCATCGTGTGGCCTTGCTCGCGGTCACCTTGACCTACGTGCAGTCAACTTCTCTCAACGGACGCAGATGCGTCTGGACAGCACCGGCACCGAGCACCTCACGATCACAGATCGAGCAGGCTGCAGCGGGAGGTGCTTCCCGGAGGCAACAACTCACCTAAGGACACAGACATGAACAAGACCGCCAAGGGTTCCCTCGCTGCCGGCGCCGCTGCCGTTCTCCTCCTCGGCGGAGCGGGCTCGCTCGCCTACTGGAGCGACTCCGCAGTCGTCGACGGGGGACAGGTCAACTCCGGTTTCCTCACCCTCGACGCCGTGCCCGTCATCGCGGCCGCTGAGGGTGTGACGCAGCAAGACTGCACGGTGATCAAGTACGCCGCGGGCACCACAGACGCAGGTGACACGGTCAACAACTTCGTTCCCGGCGACGTGGTCAGCACCGAGTGCACCTTTGTGATCGGCGCCGAGGGTGACAACCTCGCAGCAACGCCGACCATCCCGGCCACGGTAGAGATCACCGGCGCGGGAGCCAGCTTCGTTGCCGAGGTCGCGGCTACGTACGAGCTCGGCACGCCTCGCGCCGCTTACACCGGCTCGACGCCGATCACGGAAGACAATGACGGGGACGAGCTCGTTGCCACGATCACCGTGACGTTCCCCTACGGCACGGACCAGGACGGCAGCCCCATCGAGAACGGCAACGACACGCAGAACGTCAACGCCATCCTGGACGACCTCACGGTCACGCTGACCCAGGACGACCCGAACGCCTGATCGTCCGAACGACGACGAGAGCTGACCAGTCATGTCCCTGACGACAGCGCCGGCGCACCGCGCCACTGCACCCTCGCGTGCACCTGAGCTCACGGCCTCGAGGCCGGGGCGACGGATGCCCGCAGGGGTGCGGTGGGCCGCTCGGGTGCTCGCCTGGCTGATGATCCTGGTCAGCCTCGCGGCACTCGCAGCGGGCGTGGTGGTGCCGCGTCTGGGCGGTGCTACGCCGTACGAGATCCTCACCGGGTCCATGCAACCGGGGTTGCCTCCCGGGACCCTCGTCGTGATGAAGCCGATCGAGGGGCCGGGCGACATCGGGGTCGGCTCGGTCGTGACCTATCAGCTGCGCTCCGGCGAGTCCACGGTGGTCACGCACCGCGTGCAGGAGGTCCGTCAGACCTTGAGCGGCGACGTCACCTACATCACCCAGGGCGATGCGAACGACGTCGTCGACGAGCTGCCGGTCCGACCCGAGCAGATCCGCGGCACCCTGTGGTACGCCGTGCCGCAGCTGGGACGGGTCAACCAGCTCATCAACGGCGATCAGCGCCAAACGCTGATCTACCTTCTCGTGGCTGGGCTGGGCGGCTACGCCCTGTCGATGTTTGCCACCGCGCTGCGCGACCGGGGTCGCCGGTCGACGCGAGCCGGCTCCTGACACCCAGCATCGATGTGTGGTCAGCCCGACCGCTGCCTCCGGGGAAAGGCACTGCCTCGTCTGACCGGCGCAGAGCCGACCGGCAGAGAACTTCATCTGTCCTTGATGTGACCTTGCGATTGCACGCGACTCAACCTTGAGTCCGCGCGCCTAACGTCGTCCACACACCCCCGGAACCAGGAAGCAGCAGGAGAAATCATGAGCTCGCACCGCAGCCGCCCGTCGTCTCGCCGTGGATCTGGTCGTACCCGGGCACTGGTGTCGCTCGGCGCCGTCGGGTTCTTGGCGATCGGTCTGGGCGCCCAGGGGACCTTCGCCTTCTGGACCGACTCAGCCACTGCCTCCCCCGCCAACTTCAGCTCCGGGACCCTGGACATCGGCTTGGACAACAAGCTCACCGGCCCCGGCGGCAGCACGCCCGTCGCAGGATTCGGCCTGACCAACCTCTTCCCGGGCGAGAGCCAGGCGGTGGCCTTCCCGATCGCCAATGCCGGGTCGGTCGGCCTGACCTACTCGATCAGCGGTTCCGCATCGGGCGGCCTTGCCCCCGTGATGCAGTACTCCATCTTCCTCGGGGCTGCCTCCAACACCACACCTGGTGGAGTCCGCACAGGGTCGTGCACCGGGACCGCCCTGGCGAGCAACCAAGTCCTCACCGCCACCAACGCCACGGTCGTCGTTGGCCCACGTGCGCTGGCAGCCGCTGCCTCCGAGAGCATCTGCGTCATCGCAAAGCTCGACGCCAATGCCAACAACTCCTTCCAAGGGATGAGCACGTCCGCCAGCCTCGTCTTCGACGCCAAGCAGGTCGGCGCTCCGTGACCGGCCGCCTGCGCGAGGCCACCCTGTGGATCGGGGCCGCTCTCGGTCTCCTCTCGGTGGTCGCGGGCACGGCGGTCATGTTCTTCGGCTACACGTTCTTGATCTTTCGCTCGGGCTCCATGGGGCCCGAGATCCCCACCGGTTCGCTGGCCCTGGCGCGGACGGTGCCGGCCGCCGAGCTCGAGCCGGGGGACGTGGTCAGCGTGGTCGCGGCCAACGGAGCCAGGGTGACGCACCGCCTGGTCAGTGCCACTGAACGCGAGGGCACAAGCAGCCTGATTCTTCGGGGCGATGCCAACAGTGCGCCTGATGAGGAGGTCTACCAGACGGCCGAGGCTGAGCGGTCCATCGTCTCGGTGCCCTATCTCGGTTACGTCGTCACGTTGCTGCTCAGTCCCGCAGGGCTGATCGGGGCGGGCTGCCTGAGTGGGATGCTCCTCCTGGTCGGATTCGGCTCTACTGAAGCCACCCGAATCCCCCCGGGCGCCGACGTCGGCGGCCGGCACCGAGGTGAAAGGCCGCGCGAGCGACGTGTCCTCGTCTCAGCAGCAGTGGGGGTGTCGCTGGCGGCCGCCTCGGTCGTCGGCCTCGGGGTCAGCAGCACCTCGGCGTACTTCAGCGACACCGCCTCGACGAGCGCCACCTTCTCCATGACGGTCCTGGCGCCGGCGACCACCGTGCGTTGCGATGACTCGGGGCTGCTCGTGGGCGACGCGATGGTGGTGTGGGGCGCTCCGGTCGGGGCCACGCCCACGGGATATCGGCTCACCTACACGAACAGCCAAGACTCCGGGACGATCAGCTACGGGGCGGGCCAGAGCCAGGGCCGGCCACCGACGCCGGGGAGCAACCGGACCTACAGCGTGACGATCACCGCGTTGTACGGAGGCTCGGCCAGCGTAGCGAGCACGCCGGTCTCCATCAGCTACAGTCGCGGGCTCCTCGGCCTCCTCGGAGGCTGGTCCTGCTGATGCCGTCGCGATCCGCGACGGGTGCCTCGTAGGCTTGTCGGGTGGCCCTCACCGTTGGCGTGCTCGCTCTGCAGGGCGACGTGCGTGAGCACGTGGCAGCGCTGCGCGCACTCGGAGTGCACACGGTGGCCGTACGTCGACCAGCTGAGCTCGCTGCGATAGACGCGGTGGTGCTTCCAGGCGGTGAGTCGACGACGATGGCCAAGCTGGCACGCATCTTCGACCTCCTCGAGCCGTTGCGTCTGCGGATCAAGCAGGGGATGCCGGTTCTCGGCACCTGCGCGGGGATGATCTTGCTCGCCGACCGGATCGTCGACGGTGCCGAGGGGCAGGAGTCCATCGGCGGACTCGACATCACGGTGCGGCGCAACGCCTTCGGGCGTCAGGTCGACTCGTTCGAGGGCCTGATCGAGATGGTGGGGCTCGACGAGCCACTGCACGGGGTCTTCATCCGCGCACCGTGGGTCGAGCAGGTCGGCGTCGGTGTCGAGGTGCTGGCGCGGGTCGGCGCCGCGGCCGACCCGGAGGCGGTGGGTAGGATCGTGGCGGTCCGGCAGGGGCCGTTGATGGCGACGTCGTTCCACCCCGAGGTGGGCGGCGACGCGCGGGTGCACAAGATGTTCGTTGACCTCGTCCGCCAGCACGCAGCCCAGGCCGACTCACCGTCGTAGAGATACAGAAGAGGTAGGCATGTCCGGGCACTCCAAGTGGGCGACCACCAAGCACAAGAAGGCCGCGCTCGACGGCAAGCGCGCCAAGATGACCACCAAGCTCATCAAGAACATCGAGGTCGCCGCTCGGATGGGCGGCGGTGACCCGGCGGGCAACCCGACGCTCTTCGATGCGATCCAGAAGGCCAAGAAGTCGTCGGTCACGAAGGACAACATCGACCGTGCGGTCAAGCGCGGGTCCGGTGCCGAGACCGGCGGAGCCGACTACCAGACGATCATGTATGAGGGCTACGGCCCGGCCGGCGTCGCGATGCTCATCGAGTGCCTGACCGACAACAAGAACCGCGCCGCCATGGAGGTGCGCACAGCCATGAGCCGCAACGGCGGTTCCTTGGCCGACCCCGGCTCGGTCTCGTTCCTCTTCCACCGCAAGGGGGTCGTCGTGGTGCCGCGCGACCAGGAGGGCCGCACGGTCACCGAGGACGACCTGCTCGAGGCCACGCTCGAGGCCGGAGCCGACGACGTCAACGACCAGGGCGAGACCTTCGAGGTGGTCTCGGAGTCGACCGATCTGGTCGCCGTGCGCACGGCACTACAGGCCGCCGGCATCGACTATGACTCCGCCGACGCCTCGTTCGTCCCCGACAACAAGGTCGAGCTCGACGTCGATGCTGCCGGCAAGCTCTTCCAGCTCATCGACATCCTCGAGGACCTCGACGACGTCCAGAACCTGTTCGCCAACTACGACGTGTCCGACGACGTCATGGCGCAGCTCGACGACGGCGACGAGGAGTAGTCAGCGCAGCGAGCTTCCCCTGTGGCGGTGAGTCTCCTGCTCCTGTCACGACGTCCCGCTCCAAAAAATGGGAGTTTTGTCGCCACCTCGCGTGTCGGAGCCGCAACGACCGCGTGCCCGGCTAGCGTGAGGCGAACATACGTTCGACAGGGCCTTGACGGGCCTCGACGAGAGGGTGGACGACGTGCGCGTGCTGGGCATCGATCCCGGCCTGACCCGCTGCGGCCTGGGGGTGGTCGACGGCAGCGTCGGCCGGCCCCTGAGCCTGGTGGACGTCAACGTCATCCGCACCTCAGCCGAGCTCGATGTGGCGCAACGGTTGGTCAGCATCGAGATCGGGATCGACGCCTGGCTCGACGAGCACCGTCCCGATGCCGTTGCCGTTGAGCGCGTCTTCGCCCGATCAGACGTCAGCACGATCATGGGTACCGCCCAGGCGAGCGGAGTCGCCCTGGTGTGCGCGGCGCGCCGCGGCCTGCCGGTGGTCCTGCACACCCCCAGCGAGGTCAAGGCAGCCGTGACCGGTAGCGGCCGGGCCGACAAGACTCAGGTCGGGGCGATGGTCACCCGGATCCTGAGGCTGCCGGCACCACCCAAGCCCGCCGACGCCGCCGATGCCTTGGCGCTCGCCATCACCCACATCTGGCGCGGGGGAGCCCAGGCACGCCTGGAAGCCGCCGTCGCAGCAGCGGGACCGGGCGCCCGCCCGATGGGACCACCGACGAGGAGAGCTCGATGATTGCGTTCGTGAGTGGCCGGGTCGCCGAGGTGAGCCTGGCCAGTGCGGTGCTCGAGGTCGGGGGAGTGGGCCTCGAGCTGATGTGTACCCCCAACACCCTGGCCACTCTGCGCCAGGGGCACAGCGCCACGCTGCCCACCAGCATGGTGGTCCGCGAGGACTCGTTGACGCTCTTCGGCTTCGTCGACGACGACGAGAAGACGATCTTCGAGCTCGCGCAGACCGCATCCGGCGTCGGTCCGAAGGTCGCCCAGGCGATCACGGCCGTGCTGAGCCCTGACGACCTGCGGCGCGCCATCGCCGGCGACGACGTCAAGATGCTCACCCGGGTGCCCGGCATCGGTCAGAAGGGCGCGCAGCGAATCATCCTCGAGCTCAAGGATCGCATCGGCACCCCGACAGGAGGCCGCGCTGTCACCACGTCCTTCCCTTCTGCGCAAGAAGCCTGGCGCGAGCAGGTGCACGGCGGTCTGCTCGGACTCGGCTGGTCGACCAAGGAGGCCGACAAGGCGGTGGACGCCGTCGCGCCCGAGGCCGGCGCGCAACCGGACGTCAGCGCTCTTCTCCGAGCCGCGCTGCGCTCCTTGTCGAAGGCGTGAGCATGCCGGAGGCCTACGACGAGACCGATCTCGACCCGTTCGACCCGCTTGCCCGAGCCGAGCAGGAGCACCTGCGCTCGTTGACTACTGCGGAGGCCGACGGCGATGAGCGCGCCATCGAGGCTGCTCTACGCCCACGCACGCTCGACGAGGTGGTCGGTCAGGTCCGGGTCCGCGAGCAGCTGGGTCTGGTGCTGGAGGCAGCCCGCCGGCGCGGGCGTGCCCCCGACCACGTGCTGCTGTCGGGGCCTCCAGGCCTCGGCAAGACAACGCTGGCCATGATCATCGCCGCTGAGATGTCGTCGCCGCTGCGACTGACCAGTGGTCCCGCGATCACGCATGCAGGCGATCTGGCCGCCATCCTGTCGGGGCTCAACGAAGGCGATGTGCTCTTCATCGACGAGATCCACCGAATGTCGCGTCCGGCCGAGGAGATGCTCTACCTCGCCATGGAGGACTTCCGCGTCGACGTCATCATCGGCAAGGGCCCCGGGGCGACCGCGATCCCGCTCGAGATCCCGCCCTTCACCCTCGTCGGCGCGACCACCCGTGCGGGGTTGCTCCCGGGCCCGCTGCGCGACAGGTTCGGCTTCACCGGTCACCTGGAGTTCTACGACCCCGCTGAGCTCGACCTCATCGTGCACCGCTCCGCCGGGTTGCTCGGCGTCGAGCTGACCAGCGAGGGCGCAGCCGAGATCGCCTCCCGCTCGCGCGGCACCCCTCGGATCGCCAACCGGCTGCTGCGCCGGGTGCGCGACTACGCCCAGGTGCGGGCCGACGGGGTCGTCACCCTCGACGTCGCGCACGCGACCCTGGACCTCTACGAGGTCGACCGGCTGGGCCTGGACCGCCTCGACCGAGGCGTCATCGACGTCCTGTGCCGACGCTTCGGTGGGGGACCGGTCGGCGTCTCGACCTTGGCGGTCGCCGTGGGCGAGGAGCGCGAGACTGTCGAGGAGGTCGCCGAGCCCTTCCTCGTGCGCCTGGGCTTCCTGGCCCGCACGCCCCGCGGGCGGATAGCCACCCCTGCCGCCTGGGCCCACCTCGGCCTCGCGGTCCCGCAGGACTCCGGCGGAGAGGGAACCTTGTTCCCGGCCCCGTAGTTGTACCAACTGGTCCCACGCAGCGACCCTGTCCCGGCACAGGACCCGGGCCAGGACCCCGGGGCAGGCGCCGAGAGGTGTCAGCTAGGCATGGGGATTGTCGGACTCGGCCAAGGCCATGGCTACACTTGCCCGTCGGTCGGCATCCCGCCCGAAATGGAGCCACGCGCTCCCACACTCGATTTTGAGAGGTCCACTTCGTGGAAAGCCTTGGTTCGCTGCTGTTCTTCGTTGCCATCGCGGCGGTGTTCTGGCTGCTGCTCATCCGCCCGAACGTCCGGCGTCAGCGTCAGCAGGTCGCGATGCAAAGCGCCCTCCAGGTGGGCGAGGAGGTCATGCTGACCTCCGGCTTCTACGGGACCGTGCGCGCGCTGCACGACCAGCGCATCGAGGTCGAGCTCGCCCCCGGGACGACGGTCACCGTCGCCCGCGGCGCGGTCGGCAGCGTCGTACCCCCGGCAGACGTGAGCGATGAGCCCGGCGAGCCTCGGCCGTCGGACGCAGAGGAGAGCTGACATGGCCAAGAAGCAGCAACGGCCGGGACGCACCCTGATCGTCTTCTTCCTCGGGGTGGCCATCTCCTTCGGGCTGGTGGCGCTGACGGGCACGTGGGCGCCTCAGCTGGGCCTCGACCTCGAGGGCGGTACCCGGATCACGCTGCAGGCCAAGGGCAACCCCAGCCAGGAAAACCTGGACGAAGCCCGCGACATCATCGACAACCGGGTGAACGGTTCCGGTGTCGCCGAGGCCGCCGTCTCGACCCAGGGCGGCGGGATCATCTCCGTCGAGATCCCGGGCGACCAGCGTCGCGACCTGATCGACACCGTCGAGCGCCAGGCGCAGCTGCGCTTCCGCCTCGTGGCCTGCTCTGACGTCAGCCCCTGCATCGCCCAGGGCAACGGTGGCGCGGACCCGAGCCAGGTCACCCCCGAGGTCGAGATCCCGACCACGAAGGCTCCCGCCACGAAGGCTCCCGCTACGAAGAAGACGTCCAAGGGCACCCCCCGGGTCGCGCCCGGTTTCGCCACCGACGGTGAGAAGACCCCGGCTCCCAAGGCCACCCCGGCACCACAGGGCTCCCCGAGCGACTCACCGAGCGAGTCGCCCGGTGACGACCCCAGCGGCGACCCCAGCGGCGAGTCCAGCGAGTCTCCCGACGACGAGGCGACCGCGACCGAAGACTTCGACAACGCCGCGGTCGGTGACCTCGACGAAGAGCTCGCCTTCATCCGCGGTGGGTACACGCAGGCCGACGTGGACCTCTTCAACGCCTACGCTTGCGACGATCAGGGCGCCCTGCTCGACGCGGCGACCGGGGAGCCGGCGAACCTGCCCGACGACCCGCTGAAGCCTTTGGTGGCTTGCTCGCCGCCGGAGGAGGGGACCTCGACCACCGACCCGGGTCAGCCGTCCTTCAAGTACCTGCTGTCCAAGGCGATCATCCAGGGCACTGACCTGGACGACGCCGGCTACGGCATCCCCGATGGCCAGCTCGGCTACGCCGTGACCCTCGACATCGGCGGCAAGGGCCGCGAGGTCTTCGCGGCTGCCTCCGGTCCCGAGGGGCTGGTCCTTGACCAGGAGCAGTTCGCGATCGTGCTCGACGGCCAGGTCATCTCAGCACCGACCTTCCAGGGCAGGATTCCGGACGGTTCGGCCCAGATCAGCGGCAACTTCACCGAGACCCAGGCCGAGAGCCTCTCGACCAGCCTCAAGTACGGCGCTCTGCCGATCTCCTTCGAGGAGCCGAGCAGCGACACGATCGGGCCCTCGCTCGCCGGTGACCAGCTGCGCGCCGGCCTCACGGCTGGGGCCATCGGGCTCGCCCTGGTGATGATCTACTGCCTGTTCTACTACCGCGGCCTCGGCCTGGTGGTCGTCGCCTCGCTCGGTGTCGCCGGCGCGATCACCTACGCGATGGTGCTCCTGCTGAGCGAGACGGCTGGCTTCACGCTGACCCTGCCCGGCGTCGCGGGGCTGATCATCGCGGTGGGCATCACCGCCGACTCGTTCATCATCCTGTTCGAGCGGATTCGCGACGAGATGCGCGACGGCAAGTCGATGCGCGTTGCGGTCGAGTCCGGCTGGGCCCGCGCCCGCAACACCTGCCTGGCCGCCGACGCGGTGTCGCTGATCGCAGCCGTGGTGCTCTACATCTCCGCGTCCGGCGTGGTGAAGGGCTTCGCGTTCGCGCTCGGCCTCACCACGCTCATCGACCTGGTGGTCTTCTTCTTCTTCACCAAGCCGCTGGTCTCATATCTGGCGCGCTTCACGTTCTTCAACAAGGGGCACCGTTTGTCGGGTCTGAGCGAAGCGACGCTCGGCACCGATGCACGGCCGGTCCCCGCGGGAAGTAGGGCCTGATGGGTAAGTTCTCGCACCTCGGCAACGACCTGTACTCCGGAGACAAGTCCTTCGACTTCATCGGCAAACGCACACTGTTCTACGCCATCTCGGCGATCCTGATCATCGGCGCCTTCGGCCTGGTGTTCGGCAAGGGCCTGAACTTCGGCATCGAGTTCACCGGTGGCACCCAGTTCGCGGTCAACCTGCCCGCTGACGACGTGACTCAGGAGAACGCCGAGGAGCTGCGCGACGTCGTGGCCCGCGCCGCGGCTGACGAGGACATCGAGACCGGGGAGCCGATCGTCACGACCGAAGGCACCAGCCGCCTCATCGTGCAGGTCCAGGAGCTCGGCCAGGAGGAGACCGACGCGCTCATCGAGGTGATCGCCGACGACCGGGGCATCGCCCCCGCCGCGACCACCACCGACATCAGCGTCTCGGCGATCGGCGCCAGCCTCGGCGCCGAGCTGGCCCAGCGAGCCCTGATCGGCGTCGCGATCTTCCTGTTCCTCGTGGTGCTCTTCATCTGGGCGTACTCGCGCGAGTTGAAGATGTCGATTGCCGCCCTGGCCGCCCTGTTCCACGACATCGTGATCTGCGCGGGCATCTATGCTCTGTCCGGTTTCACGGTGACTCCGGCCGCCGTCACCGGATTTCTGGCGATCCTGGCCTTCTCGCTCTACGACACGGTGGTCGTGTTCGACAAGGTGCGTGAGAACACCCTCAACCTGCGCTCGAAGCGCACGACGTACGCTGCGGCTGCCAACCTGGCCGTCAACCAGACCGTGGTGCGCTCCATCAACACCGCGATCGTCGCCCTCATCCCGATCGGCGCGATCCTCTACGTCAGCGCCGTCCAGCTGGGCGCGAGCTCGCTGCAGGACCTCGCTCTCATCCAGGTGGTCGGCACGGCGGTGGGCGTCTACTCCTCGGTATTCCTGGCCCCGCGCATCCTGGTGCACCTGAAGTCCGGCGAGGACGATGTCAAGCTCGCCGAGAAGCGGGCCAAGGCTCGGGCTCGGGCCGCAGCCGACCCCTACGCTGCCGTGCCGGCGTTCGTGGAGGAGCTGCCGATCGGTGACGGCACCGCGGAGGGCATC
>JBAVCA010000047.1:0-6356 GCA_049586475.1 Nocardioides sp. | reverse complement strand
GCAGCTCGGCACCGACGGCCCGGTCAGCGACCAGCGCATTCGCAAGGCCCTCGACGGAGCCTGAGCCGCGGTCCACCCAGGGCCAGGACCACCGCCGGGGACCTAGGCTGGACAGATGCCCGATCCGCGCCCGCACCACAAGCCCCTCGCGCGCTGGGCCGACTACTTCGATGAGTTCGAGGGCGGGACGGACCCGGCGCTGGTCAGCGAGGCCGCCGATCGGGCGGCGGTGCTGTTCGTGCGCGGGGCGCGGGAGAGCGAGGACCACGCGGTGGCCGAGCGCCTGCTCCACCTGGCCGAGACGGAGGGCATCGAGACCATCGCCGAGGTGTGGGCGGGATCTCCGGCCGACTCGTTGGCCGGCAGCCTGTGGCGGCTCTACCTGCTCCGCACCTGGGTGCATGCCGATCCGCTGCGCGTCGCCCGCGAGTTCGACGCCGGACGCGCCCGCGCGGAGGTGGCCGAGGTCCTGTCCGGAGTGGCCGATCCGCCCGGACCAGCCGAGCTGCGCGCGATGGTCGACGAAGTGCTTCGTGGGATCGCGGGCAGTGACTACGCAGATGTCCTGCTCCGGGCCGCCGCCTTCGCGCGCGTGGTCGCCACCGGGCGCGCCGTCCTCACCGAGCCGAGCGACGTGGAGGTGCGGCGGATGCTGCTCCTGGCCGACCAGCTGGGAGCGGTGGCCGAGCTGGAGCTGCACGGCCGCTTGGCCTGAGCCGGGATCACGAGGGGGGTACTACAATCTGCCAGGTCGAGCGCGTCGGGCCGCGGCAGCCCCGGGTCCCACAATAAGCCGCTACGAGCGGCCATGCGCCGTGAGGCGCTCCCGGTCCGGCGTGCTCGACACCAGCGGCTCGTGGATAGGGTGAGGGGCGTCGGAAACCTTCCGGCGCGACGGGCACGACCAGCCCACCGGCACCCGAGAGGTGATGATGACGCGACGCGCCGGAGCCCTGCTCGGCCCTCTGGTGGTCCTGAGCCTCCTGCTCCCCGCCTGCTCGACGACGTCCGCCCCCCGCGACGCGGAACCGACCTCGCCGGTGACCGCGACCACCCCTCCTCCGGAGCCGCCGGCCGAGCTCGCCCAGCTCTCGTACGGCGTGTTCGGCAACAAGACCGAGGTGGCCGCTTACGAGGCCGTCGTCGCGGCCTACAACGCTCGCGCCACGACGGTGGAGGTCACCCTGCGCAGCTGGCCGTCGAGCGAGGCCATGATGCGTGCCATCGCTTCAGGCACCGAGGTCGCCGACATCTACCAGGTGACGCGCGAACAGCTCGACGGCGTCATCAACGCCCGGCGCAACGTCCCACTGTTCTCCTTGCTCGAGGATCGCGACATCAGCTACGGCGACAACTACCCGCTCGACACCATCGAGGCGTTCTCCCGTGGCAACGACCTGCAGTGCATGCCGTACGGCATCTCGCCGACGGTCATGTACGTCAACACCGACCTCATCGACTTCGACCGGATGCGTCAGCTGGGCCTCCCCACCCCTGAGGATCAGCTGCGCGGGTGGGACATCGAGGAGTTCACCGCGGCCGTCCAGTTCGCCACCCGGCCCCGCCTGAAGAGCCGTGGCCTGACCATCGACCCCACGCTGGAGGGCATCGCCCCGTACCTCTACTCCGGCGGCGGGACCATCTTCGACAACGACGAGAGTCCTACGACGCTCGACCTCAGCAGCGGCGAGAACCAGGAGACGCTGGCGACGGTGCTCGCCCTGGCTCGTAACCCCCTGACCACCCTCACCGACACCCAGCTGCGCCGGGCCACGCCCCTGGAGTGGTTCGAGCGGGGCCGGCTCGGGGTCCTCGCAGCCGGCCGCACGATCACCCCCGGCCTGCGCGAGACCCCTGGCCTGTCCTTCGACGTGATGCCGATGCCCCGCATCGGGCGCACCACCACCACCGGCGAGGTGACCGGCGTCTGCATCTCCCCGGGGAAGAGTGTGCAGCGGGCCGCTGACTTCTTGGTGCACCTGATCTCGGCCGAGGGCTTCACGCCCGTCGCCGAAGCCGGTTACGTGGTGCCGGCCAACACGTCGGTGGCTCGCTCGGAGGTCTTCCTGCAGCCAGGGCTGCAGCCGGCCAACGCGGGCGTCTTCAACGCCAGCATCGACAGCATGGAGCTCCTCCCGCTCACCGTCGGGGAGCCGATCCTGACCGCCTCCGTGGGACGGCTGGTCGCTCGGCTCTTCACCTCGACGCTGCCGCCGGACGTGGCGTTGCTGACTGCGCAGATCGACGCGCTCTCGCGCCCGATCCTGGACCCGACCTACGAGTTCGATCCCTCGGACGTCCCGTCGCCGTCCGGAACCCCGACCTTGCCCGGGGCCACGGAGCCGTCGGTCCCCTGATCGACTGGTGCACCGTCGGGTTCGGTGCTCGGCTCGGGCTCGCGATCGGCCTCCAGGATCGCCGTCGTGATCAGCGGGGCGGTGAGCGCGACCTGCCAGGCTCGCGCACCCAGGTCGGTCAGTCGGTCGACCACCTGGTCAAGCAGGTCGCCGGCGTCGCGGCTCTCCGGCGGTGTCCAGAGAACGCGCCGCAGGGTGTCGGGGGTGAGCAGGTTCTCCTGGGGTACCTGGCGCTGCTCGGAGAGCTCAGCCATGGCGTCGCGGGCCCACTGCAGTCGACGGCCGGCGACCGGGTCTTTCTCGGCCCAGGCCCGCGGGACCGGGGGTCCGTCCCCGCGCGGCGAGCGGTCCGGGAGGTCTGCCTCGTCAAGCTCGGCCGCGGCGGTGAGCGCCTCTAGCCAACGGCTGGAGTACCGCTCGGCACCGCGGCCGTGGAACCCCTTGGTCGCCATCAGTGCCGTGCGGTCCTCGGGCTGCGCGACCGCGGCAGCGACGAGAGCGGCGTCAGGGATGATCCGGCCGGGGGTCACGTCTCGTTGCGTGGCGATCTCGTCGCGAGCCTCCCAGAGGGCGCGGACGGCGCCGAGCGCGCGGCGCCCGCGAACCCGGTGCACCCCCGAGGTGCGACGCCAGGCCTCGTGTCGCACGGGGGCGACGAAGCTGCGCAGGGCCTCGAACTCCTGGCGCGCCCACTCGGCCTTGCCGGTCTCCTCCAGCTCGGCGGCGAGGTGGTCGCGGAGCTCGACGAGGACCTCGACGTCGAGGGCGGCGTACTCGAGCCAGGACTGCGGCAGGGGGCGGGTCGACCAGTCCGCGGCCGAGTGCTCCTTCTTCATCCGGAAGCCGAGCAGCGTCTCGACCAGGGTCGCCAGTCCGACACGGGGGTAGCCCAGCAGTCGCCCGGCGAGCTCGGTGTCGAAGAGCGCGTCGGGATAGAGGCCGATCTCGTTGAGGCAGGGCAGGTCCTGGGTCGCGGCGTGCAAGATCCACTCGGTGTCCTGTAGGACCTTCTGCAGGGGCGCCATCGACTCGAACGCGATCGGGTCGATCAGCGCGGTGCCGCTGCCGTTGCGGCGCAGCTGGATCAGGTAGGCGCGGTTGGAGTACCGGTAGCCCGAGGCCCGCTCTGCATCGATCGCCACCGGACCCGTGCCCTCGGCGAGGCGGCGGCACACCTCGGCGAGCCCGGCCTCGGTCTCGATGACGTCGGGGACGCCGTCGGCGAGGGTGAGCAGCTCGGCCAGCGGGGGCTCGTGCGCCTCGGGCTCAGAAGACCCCGACTGCTCTGCGGGTGCTACGTCGACAGGATCTCCCTGACTCATGCGGAGGTTCCGCGCTGACCGCGGCGGCTCGGCATCACCGACACACCCTCGGGGACCGGCTCGAGGCCGGCGGCAGTGCAGAGCAGCTCGCCCCACGCCTCGACGTGAGGGGTGATGTCGAGGCCGCCCGGACCCGGCGTCGGGGTCCAGGATGCCCGGATCTCGATCTGGGCGGTGCTGGTCTCCTCGAGCATCCCGCCGAAGCTCTCGGTCGCCACCCGGGTCACGGTGCCCGACTCCGCGAGGTAGTGCGCGCCGTGGGCCTCGAGCGCCTCGGTGAGCCAGGTCCAACCGACGTGGGACAGCATCGGGTCAGAGACGAGGTCGACCTCGATGTCGCACCTGACGTAGGCGACGCAGCGGAACGTGCCGTCCCAGGCGTCGTTGCCCGCGGGGTCGTGGAGCAGGATCAGCCGGCCGGTGCCCACGTCGGTCTCGTCGACGGTGACGTCTGCGGAGAGTGCCGTGGCGAACGGAGCGATGCGCTGCGGAGCCGGCATCTCCTCGCAGAAGACCTCCGGTCTCAGCACTGCCGAGCGGAGCGCGAGGACGGCGTCGCGGAACTCTCCGGGCATCGAGCCCGGTCCCGAGCTCGCTTCATGACGCACGACCATGTCCTCACCCTAGGTCGGTGGCCTGGATCCGCCATGCGAACACGCCGCAGCACCTGAGAGGCTTGGCAGGTGGCTGACCTCGTGACCCCCGACCAGAGCGCCTTCCTGAAGGCCGCCCGCGGCGAGCCCGTGCCCCACACCCCGGTGTGGTTCATGCGTCAGGCGGGACGCTCCCTGCCGGAGTACCTCAAGCTCCGAGAGGGCGTCGGCATGCTGGAGTCCTGCATGGAGCCCGACCTCGTCGTCGAGATCACCATGCAGCCGGTGCGTCGCTACGGTGTCGATGCAGCAATCTTCTTCTCCGACATCGTGCTGCCGCTCAAGGCTGTGGGGGTCGACCTCGACATCGTGCCCGGGATCGGTCCCGTGGTGGCCTCCCCGGTGCGGACCTTGGCCGACGTGGCAGCGATCCCCGACCTGGGCGCTGAGCACGTGCCGTTCATCTCCGAGGCCGTGCGCCGCCTGGTGGCCGGACTGGGCGCCACGCCGCTGATCGGTTTTGCGGGCGCTCCGTTCACCGTGGCCTCCTACCTCGTCGAGGGCGGGCCCTCCAAGGACCACGCGAAGACCAAGGCGATGATGTTCGGCGCTCCCGAGGTCTGGGACGCGTTGATGCGCAAGATCGCCGACATGGCTGCCTCCTACCTCGAGATCCAGGTGGCGGCCGGTGCCTCCGCGGTCCAGCTGTTCGACTCGTGGGCCGGCGCGCTCACGCCTGCGGACTACGAAGCGTTCGTGATGCCGCACTCCGCCCGGGTGCTCGCGCGGGTGGGCGCCCTGCAGGTCCCGCGGATCCACTTCGGGGTCGGCACCAGCAACCTGCTGGGGCTGATGGGCGAGGCCGGGGCCGACGTCGTGGGTGTCGACTGGCGTACGCCGCTCGCGTCCGCGATCCCGCTCGTCGGCGACCGCGTCGTGCAGGGCAACCTCGACCCGACCCTCGTCTTCGCTCCCACCGAGGTGATGACCGCGCGCGCCGGCGAGATCATCGAGGCCGGCAGGGCCGCCCGCGGACACATCTTCAACCTGGGCCACGGGGTGATTCCTTCCACCGACCCCGATCAGCTCGCCCGGCTCACCGAGTTCGTGCAGAGCTATCCGCTGGCTTAGGCGTTGACGCCCCCGGGGAGCGTCAGGCAGTCGGCGCCGACGGCACCACCGGAGCGGCGCCGCCTGGGCGGCGTGACCCGACCCGCTGCAGGAGCAGGCGGGCGGGGAGCCCGAGCGCCAGGAGCACCAGGACGAAGGGCAGGACCGCGCCGCCTACGGTCAGCAGACCAGTGGTGACGTCTCCCAGCGCGGTCCAGCCCCCTTCGAGCCCGGCGAGAAAGCCGCTCTCGTCGTCGGAGTCCGTCTTCTCCGTCGCGTGCGGCGGCTCGATGGACACCGTGATCGTCGCCATCGCGGTCTGGTCGGCCAGGTAGGCCTGGCGCTTCTCGAGCGAGCCGAGGTCGGCCTCACGCTGGGACAGCTCGCGCTCGATGCTGACGATGTCGCGCAGGTCCGCAGCGCTGTCGAGCAAGATGCTGATCCGGTCGATGCTTCGCTGCTGCAGCGCGACGCGGACGTCGTTGTCGATGACCTCGGTGCTCACGTCCTGGGTCTTGGTGGTGACGTCGATCAGGTCTGCCACCCCCTTGAGGCCAGTCATCGTCGCGTCGAACTCATCCACCGGAACTCGCAGGACCAGGCGTACCCGCTCGGCCTCGCCGTTGTCGTCGGCCTGGGTGTTCTCCTCGGCGATCTCCCCACCGTGCGCGTCCAGGACCTTGCCGACGTCGAAGCGGGCGGTCGCGACGTCTGCCGAGCGCAGCGCGACGTTGCCGGTCTTGATCACGGAGCGTTGATCGGTCGCGGCACTCGCGACCGGCGAGGCGTCCTTCTGGTCGGAGGCGACAGCGCCACCCGAGAGCGAGGACTGCTCATCCGAGGTCCGGATGTCGTAGCCGAGGCCTGCTGGTGGGGCCTCGGCGGGGGCGCCCTCAGCGATCAAGTAGTCCGCCGGCGCGCTCGATGCCCCATCGCCCTCGCTACCTGCCGAGCAGGCCCCGGCGAGCGCAAGC
>JBAVCA010000046.1:0-1999 GCA_049586475.1 Nocardioides sp. | reverse complement strand
GGCGGACCCCTCGGCCCGCTGCGACCTGGACCGAGGTGCGTGAGGCCGACGCGTTCGGCGCCGCGTGCCTGCAACCGGGACGTTATGCCTATGGCGCGCAACGGATCCAAGCGCGTCCGAGCAGCTCGGAAGACTGTCTCTACCTCAATGTCACTCGCCCGGCTGCTCCCGCGGACAACGAGGAGCAGCGGCTGCCGGTGATCGTCTGGCTGCACGGCGGCGGCATGTTCGCGGGGAGCGGATCGCTGGTCGACCCCGCGGCCTTGGCACAGCGGGGAGCCGTGGTGGTGACGGTCAACTTCCGCCTGGGCTTGCTCGGTTACTTCGCGCACCCCTCTCTCAAGCAGGACGTCGCCAACCTCGGCCTCACCGATCAGATCGCGGCGCTGGAGTGGGTACGCGACAACATCGAAGGTTTCGGGGGAGACCCCGACTCAGTGACGTTGATGGGGGCGTCCGCCGGAGCGATCAGCGTCAACGCCTTGATGGTGGCGCCGGCAGCCAGAGGACTCTTCGACAAGGCGATCGCGCAGTCGGCTCCAGGAGACAGCGCGGCCCGCACCCTGGGCGACGTCCGGCGTCAGGGGGCGCAGGACTTCCCGGGCCTGACCGCCGACGAGCTCCGGGCACTCCCGGGACGATCGCTGCTGTCGTCGACGTTCAATGTGCTGCGCGGCGACGCCCCGGTCATCGACCGGGTGTTGCCCGAGTCGTCCCTCGAAGCCTTCGCGGCGGGGCGGGAGGCACCGGTGCCCTACCTGGTGGGCACCACCGATGCCGAGTTCTCCGACGACGACTTCCGCGCTGCCGGCAGTGACCCCGACCGACTGCGCGCCGGCCTCGGCGGAGCCGCTCACAACCGACTGGTTGCGGCGTACGGAAAACGCGCCTTCCGCGAGTACGCGCTCGACGACCTGATCTTCCATGGACCGGCGATCGCGCTTGCGCTCGAGCACGACCAACGGGCGCCGACGTTCCGCTACCGTCTCGGCGTCGATCCGGGCGGTTCGGGTCATGGCACCGAGAGCCCCTTCGTCTTCGGGGTAGAGACCGGACCCGCGCGGCAGCGTTTGGCGCAAGCGATGGGCGACTACTGGGTGAGCTTTGCGCGCACCGGGTCGCCCAACGTGGCCGGTCTGCCGCGGTGGCCGCGAGCCTCAGGCACGTCCTACCTCGAGCTGGGCCTCCAGGGACCGCGTCCCGTAGCCCTCGACCGGTGGCGGACTCGGCTGGCCGCGCTCTACGCCACCGTGCCTCTCGAGCTGCCGTCGACCAGGAAGGGTCAGCGCAGCTCTGGGCAGGTGAGTCCCGCGCGTTCGGCGCCGCTGAGGCGGTCGTAGTCGCCGACCAGATCAATGGCCCGACCCGTGGGTGGATCGATGTCGAGGTAGGCACGGAAGTCGTACTGGTCCCGGGTCCAGTACAGCTGCGGCTCGCCGCCGTTGCCGATCGTGTAGGTGCCGGACGCCGGGCCCATCAGGGCGCTCAGCTCAGCCGGAGTCATCTCCAGCTCGAGGTCGCACCAGGCATCCAGCCAGCGCTCGGGCCCGCTGGCAGTGGTGCCGTCCGAAGGTACTGGTGCTCGATCGGTGCGGGGCTCGGTCTCGGCGACGAGCCACCGGGCGTTCTGCTGGATCATCCGCACCGTCTGATCACGACCGGGGAAGTCGACCGCGAGCAGGGCGTCCTCGTCGGTGACCTGAGTGACCTCGATGCCCAGTGGCTCGTACTCGCGCTCAGGCTGCTCCCACAGCACCGCGACGAAACCGACGCAGGGGTCGCCCAGGCGAGCACGCTTGAGGAGGATGGCCTCGAGACGCAGGTCGATCGTCAGCTGAGGTGCGTGTCGGGCGCACGCGGCGGCAGCGTCGCGTACGTCGAGAGCCGCGAGCCACGCCTGGTAGGCGGCCACGGGCCCGGCAGCAGACGAGGAGGACAGGACGTCACCAGCGGCGCCGGGATTCGGGGTGGTGCCGGTGGAGGACTCCTCGGCCGGGGG
>JBAVCA010000045.1:0-4927 GCA_049586475.1 Nocardioides sp. | reverse complement strand
GCACGGCAACGACAGCGTGACCGGCCTCGTGCACCACCGTCACACCCAACCGGACCCGTGGCCAGGACGCCGGCGCGAGGACGAGCGTCAGCGCAACGGCGCCGGTAACGAGAACGAAGCTCGGCTCCGGAGTCGGTTGCACACCGGAGACGCGCGCCCAGACCTCGGCGAAGAAGCCGCTGATGTCCGGTCGCATCTGCCCAGTGTGTCGGTCCGGTCGGCCGCTGGGTTGAATGGCCTGATGGACACCGCCGCTCCGAACGGCCTCGGCCAGATGACCGATCCCTTCTCCAGCTACATCGGCCTGAACTTCGTCGAGGTCAGCGGCTCGCAGGTGATTGCGACCTGGGCGGCCCGGCCAGAGCTGCATCAGCCCTTCGGGATCGTCCACGGCGGGGTGCACTGCAGCGTCGTGGAGACGTTGGGGAGCATCGGCTCGGCTGCCTGGCTCGGCGACAAGGGCCAGTGCGTCGGGGTCAACAACAACACCGACTTCTTCCGTGCGGTGCGCGAGGGCGCACTCACCTCGACCGCGACGCCGCTTCATCAGGGCCGCTCCCAGCAGCTCTGGGTGATCGAGACGGTCAGTGATGTCGATGCGCGGGTGATCGCCCGGGGGCAGCTTCGCGTGCAGAACCTGTACCCGCGCGACTAGGACGGCACCGCCGACCGGGCTCTGGGTCAGCTAGTCCACGAGTGTTGGTCGAGGATCAGGCATCCGGCACGGCGGCGCTGTAGGGTGTGCGTAGCACCGATTCGCCCGGCCCCCAGCTGTCGCGCTCGGTGACTCCGCCCCGGTCTGCAGGCTGACCGGCGCGCGACTCCCGTCCACCCCTGCCACCCCGCAGGGTGCTTGTGACGGTGCCATCCCGCCCCGGCGTACGCGCCGCGGCGTCCCGGAGGAGGAAGAGCCTTTGGCTCGACGAGGACAGCGTCAGTCCGGCAACACCCGCACGGCGCCCGGCAACGGCGCAGGTAACGGCAACCGTCGCGCTCCGCGCAACCGTCGTGACCTCGACAACGAGGGACTCATCCCCGTGCTCGCCCGGGTGGTGCGCGAGGTGGAGCAAGGCGTCCAGCGCGGTGCGGTGCGGCCGGCAGCCCGGACGAAGTTCCAGGTCGTGGCGCTGCTGGCCCGCGAGGAGCGGACCCGCGTCAAGACCGACAAGACCATCTCCGAGGGGCAACGCGGTGAGCAGCTCAAGCGCCTCGACGGCATCGGGACGATCCTCGCCAAGACCGCGACCCGCGACACCTCGCTGCTCTCGCTGCTCGCCGAGGACGCCGACGTGTCCTACTCGGCCCTGGAGCTGAAGGCCGAGATGCTCAAGGCAGCCGGCGTCGACGTGCCGGAGCCGGTCGAGGAACCGCTCGACGAAGATGCGCCGCCCGTGGTGGAGCGCCAGGTGGTGCCGCAGTCGGTCGTCTCCCGCCAGCTCGCCAATCCCTTCCTGCGCCCCGACTTCTCCGCAGCGCCCGCCAAGGTCTCCGGCCGACGCCTCGCCACGTGGGAGCTGATCGGTCCGCTGCTCCAGTCCTTCGAGTACGGCGGCGACTCCTCCTGCATGGCCCTTCCCGAACCCACCACCTTGCAGGCGCCCGGCGGCTTGGTGCTGATGCACCACCAGGCACAGGTGGTGGCGGCTGCCGCGGAGGGTCACCGGACCTTCCTGCTCGCCGACGAGCCCGGGCTGGGCAAGACGGCCCAGGCGCTGCTCGCCGCTGAGGCCGTCGATGCGTTCCCCCTGCTGGTCGTGGTTCCCAACGTGGTCAAGGCCAACTGGGCTCATGAGGCCAGCCTGTGGACCCCCAACCGTCCGGTGACCGTCATCCACGGCAACGGCGGCAGCGTGGACGGGTTCGCCGACATCGTCGTGGTCAACTACGAGGTGCTCGACCGGCACGTCGGCTGGTTGGGCGACTTCGGCTTCCGCGGGATGGTCGTCGACGAGGCGCACTTCATCAAGAACAAGACGTCCCAGCGCTCGCAGCACGTGCTCCAGCTCGCCGACCGGATCCGCGCCCGCTCCGGCCGGCCGCTGATGATGGCGCTGACCGGCACCCCGCTGATCAACGACATCGACGACTTCCGTGCGATCTGGCAGTTCCTCGGCTGGATCGGCGAGAACGCCCCCAAGGCCGAGCTGATGGCCGCCCTGGAGGAGCGTGGGCTGACCCCCATCGACCCCGGCTTCTATCCGAGTGCGCGCAACATCGTGATCAGCCGGGGGATCGTCCGACGGCGCAAGGTCGACGTCGCCTCGGACATCCCGGCACGTCGCATCGCCGACCTGCCGGTCGAGCTCGACGACGAGGTCGGCCGTTCGATCCGCGAGGCCGAGCGCGTCCTGGCCCGCCGGCTGGTCAAGCGCTACGAGAGCGCCCTGGAGGCCCGCACCTCGGGGGTCACCGTCGAGGGGATCGACCACGACCTGGTGCGTCGCGTCGCGACGTGGGAGCGCGAGGACACCACGACGACCAAGACCGGCGAGAACGTCTTCTCGATGATGCGCCGGATCGGTCAGGCCAAGGCCGGGCTGGCCGCCGACTACGCCGCGCAGCTGGCCCGTAGCGTGGGCAAGGTCGTCTTCTTCGCCAAGCACATCGACGTGATGGACGTGGCCGAGGAGACGTTCGCGCGTCGCGGGCTGCGCTACTCCTCGATCCGGGGCGACCAGACCCCGAAGGCGCGCGAGGCGGCCATCGATGCCTTCCTCAACGACCCGGACGTCGCCGTGATCGTCTGCTCGCTGTCCGCGGCCGGCGTGGGACTGAACCTGCAGGTGGCCTCCAACATGGTGCTCGCCGAGCTCTCCTGGACCGATGCAGAGCAGACCCAGGCGATCGACCGGATCCACCGCATCGGTCAGGCCGAGCCCGTCACCGCCTGGCGGATCATCGCCTCGCAGACCATCGACACCAAGGTGGCCGAGCTGATCGACTCCAAGGCGGGGCTGGCTGCGGTCGCTCTCGACGGCTCCGATGCCGACGTCTCGTCCTCGGTCGACGTCCAGCTCGAGGCGCTGGTCGGCCTGCTCACCGACGCGCTCGAGCTGCAGGGCGCCTCGGCCTGAGCACGCTGCCCTTCACGGAGTGGTGGCCAGGGCGGCGAGGATCCGGCGACCCAAGGAGACGTCACCGTCGACGGTCACCGGGACTGTGTCGGGCAGGCGTCGCCCACCCGCCAGCACGATGAAGGACT
This sequence comes from Nocardioides sp., assembly GCA_049586475.1. Taxonomy (GTDB): domain Bacteria; phylum Actinomycetota; class Actinomycetes; order Propionibacteriales; family Nocardioidaceae; genus Nocardioides. The sequence goes on along the minus strand of JBAVCA010000045.1, from coordinate 1,725 downwards.
CACGATCGCAGCGCAGCGTCACCGTGGCTCCCGCGCTGATGACAGCTGCGGCGTCGATCCGTTCGCCGCGGCCGGCTGCGTTGACGGTGAAGGCCACGGGGTCCTGTCCCTCGATCTCGAGCACCGCCGTGGTCCCTGACGGAGCCCCGACCCGTTTGGCCAGGACGTAGCCGAGGCTGTCGGCGAGGTACGACGCCGTGTGGCGAGCCGCAGGGGAGTCCAGGTTGCCGGGCCGGTCAGCAGCGCGACGGACATCCTGCTCGTGCATCCAGATGTCCAGCGGCCGGTTGCGCAGCAGCGTGTCCCACGTCCACGGGACGCCGCCGAACACGGTCTCGGGCAGCGCGCTGCCGTCGGTCGGCGGGTGTCGGCGCAGCCACTCGCGTCGTCGAGCGGTGACGTCGCGGATCTCGGCGATGATCTGCTGAGGGGAGTGATTGCGGCGGTTGAAGACCCCGATCTCGGTGTAGCGGCCCAGCAGTCCGGTGACGTGGGGCAGTTCGCCGACGTCGGCTGTCTCCTCGGGGTTGCCGGCCAGGATTCCCTCGAGGTGAGCGGTGTGAGCGGCGCACGCCTGGATGTCCCACCCCGGCAGATCGGTGAGGGTCGACCACTGGTCGGCGGGCACCTGCTCGAGAACGTCCACGAAGCCCTCGATGGCGCTCCACCACAGGTCGACCAGATCGGCGAGCCGTTTCAGCTCGGTCTGTGCAGGGGTCGACATCAGGTGAGGTTCCGCTGGCCGTGCCGGATGGCGGTGACCAGTCCGCCGACGAGGTGGCGTCGATAGGTGGGGTCGGTGTACAGCGCGGCCTCGTGGCCCAGCGCGGTGTACCAGGACAGCCCGCGACCGATCTCGCGGGTCCAGCTCATCGGGTGGTCGCCCATGACGCCGGAGACCGGCGTCGGCACGGTCAGGTTCTCCGGCGTGATGTACGGCGGCTGGGGTCCGAGCCCGCCGGGGATCATGCTGGTGTTGGGGTCCTGCGAGTAGGACGACTCGTCGATGCTGAGCAGCACGCGTGCGCGTCCGCGGACGTTGTTCGTGAATGAGTAGAACTCCTCCTGCCCGATCTGCCAGCGCTCGTCGAGGTGGCGCGTCGAGAGGTGGCGTTCGGACTCGCGCACCAGGGTGCCGGACTGGTTCTGCAGCGGGTGGGCCAGGAAGCGTCCGCCGGACAACAGCTGCGAGTAGAAGCCCCAGTCGTACTCGGTGTCCGCCGCGGAGTGCACGCCCACCCAGCCACCGCCGGAGCGCACGAACTGCTTGATCGCCACGCGTGAGCGCCGGGTGAGCACGTTGCCGACGGTGTTCGCGAACACCAACGCGCCGTACTGCTCGAGCTGGCGCGGGGTGAAGCGGTCGGGGTCCTCGGTCGCCACCACCCCGAACCCGTGGCGCTGCCCGAGGGTGGTGATCGCGTCGATGGCGTCCGGGATGGAGTCGTGGCGGTAGCCGTTGGTACGCGTGAAGACGAGCACCTTCGCTCGTCGCCCGCCGACCTGGAGCCGTCGGGCGGCTCGAGGAGCACCGACCGCTCCCGCAGCCCCGGCAGCCAGGAGCGGGACGCCTGCTCCGGTGGCCAGCAGGGCGCGGCGGCTGATGCCAGTCGGGGTGCCAGTCGGGTTGCCGGTGGTGCTCAGGCGCGCGAGGGGGGTGCAGGCGTGGCACATGTGGGTCTCCTACTCGCCGGGACGGGTGGCCAACCGGCGGGCGATGCGCTG
>JBAVCA010000044.1:0-2349 GCA_049586475.1 Nocardioides sp. | reverse complement strand
ACGGTGCCGTCGGCGGCCTGCAGGACGGCGTAGCCACGCTCCAGCGTCGCGAGCGGGGACAGAGCGCGTGCCCGCGCCCGGTGGTGGCCGATGTCGTCGACGGCCCGATCCAGCGCGTGGCGCACCGTACGCCGAGCACGGGTCAGCAACAGGTCGAGCTCAGCGCTCCTCCCTTCGACGAGGGTGCGCGGGTCGGCCAGGGCCGGGCGGGAGCGCAGGGCGTCGAGGCCGGTCTGCTCGCGAGTGATCCGTTGGGACAGGACCGAGCGCAGGCGATCCCTGGCCGTCATCACCGCGTGGCTCTCTGCGGCGACATCGGGGACGACGAGCTTGGCCGCGTCGGTCGGGGTCGCGGCCCGGACGTCGGCCACCAGGTCGAGCAGCGGCTGGTCTGGCTCGTGACCGATCGCGGACACGACCGGGGTGTGGGCCTTGGCCACCGCACGCAGGAGTCCTTCATCGGAGAAGGGGAGCAGGTCCTCGACCGAGCCGCCGCCACGAGCGATCACGATGACGTCGACCTCCGGGTCGGCGTCGAGCCGAGCCAACGCGGCCATCACCTCCGCGGCAGATCGAGGGCCCTGCATGGTGGCGTGGGCGACCTTGAACCGGACCGCCGGCCATCGTCGTCCGGCGATGTCCAGGACATCACGCTCGGCGGCCGACCTGGGGGCAGTGACGAGCCCGACGGCGGTCGGGAGGAACGGCAGGACGCGCTTGAGCGCGGCGTCGAAGAGCCCCTCGGCGGCCAGCAGCTGGCGGCGACGCTCGATCTGCGCGAGCAGCTCACCGAGGCCGACCATCCGGATCTCGCGAGCGTGCAGGGAGAGCGTGCCCCGGTTGGCGTAGTAGGAGGGCTTGGCGTGCACCAGGACGCTGGCCCCCTCCACGAGGGGCGGGTTCATCGAGTCGACGAGCGTCCGTGAGCACGTCACCGGCACCGAGATGTCGGCGACTGAGTCGCGCAGGGTCAGGAAGACGGTGTTGAGCCCCGGCCGCTTGCTCAGCTGCGCAACTTGGCCCTCGACCCAGATCGCTCCCAGCCGGTCGATCCAGCCCGAGATCGCGTTGGCGACCTGCCTGACCGGAGCCGGCTGCTCGGGGGAGGTGTCGAGGGCCATCCCAGGAGGCTAGCGGGCCCCGCCGACGGCCCACGCACGCTCCAGCGCACGGGTGGCCTCCGGCAGGCTCAGCCCCTGGCGACGGGCGGTCACGGCGTACTCCGCGGCCGCCGCCGTCACGTCCGACCCGACCGCCGAGCCGGCGACGAAGGTGCCCCGGCGACCTTCGGTGACCACCACGCCGTCCGCCTCGAGCTCCTTGTAGGCGCGAGCGACGGTGTTGGTCGCCAGGCCGAGCAGCTCGGCCAGAGCGCGGACCGTGGGGAGCTTGGTCCCGGCCGGGAGCGCGCCGCGAGCGACGCGTCCCGCGACCTGGGCGCGGAGCTGCTCGAAGGGGGGCTCCGGCGACGAGGGGTCGAGCGGGAGCACGATTTCCGGGGGCACCCGGGCACAGTAGGCGATGCCGTTGGTGATACAGAAGGCCGATGAAGCAGACCGAGCCCTCCTACGCCCTCGTCGTCGGGGAGTCGCTGATCGACGTGGTCGTGGACCGCTCGGGTCGAGCGAGCGAACGTCCGGGTGGCAGCGCGGCGAATGTTGCCGTCGCCCTTGCCCGACTGGGTCGACCGGTTCGGCTGGCGACGGCCTACGGCGCCGACGACCGCGGTCGGCTCCTGGCTGAGCACCTGGTGCGGTCGGGGGTCGAGCATGCCGGCGACCCGCAGGTGCTCGCTCGCACCTCGAGCGCGGTGGCCACCGTCGGTGCCGATGGTGCGGCGTCGTACGAGTTCGACGTCGACTGGCGCCTGGGACCGGTGGAGCTGCCGGGGATGCCGGCGTTCGTCCACGTCTGCTCCCTGGGAGCCGTGACGCAACCTGGCTCAGGTGCGGTGGTGGAGCTGCTCGACCGAGTGGCCCAAGCCGTGATCACCTATGACATCAATGCCCGGCCGAGCATCACCGGGGTCGGGCCCGACCTGGTGGCCCGCGTGGAGCAGGTGGTCCGACGATGTCGGTTGGTGAAGGCCAGCGATGAGGACCTGGCCGCGCTCTACCCCGATCGCGACCTCGCAGCAGCTGCCGCGCACCTCCGCTCCCTGGGTCCGCAGGCGGTGGTGGTCACGCGCGGAGAAGACGGCTCCACCTGGTTCGACGTCGACGGCGAGGTCGTGGCGCCGGCCGAAGCCACCGGGGTGGTGGACACCATCGGTGCCGGCGACACCTTCTCGGCCGCGATCATCGATGCCCTCTGGGATCGGCTGGGCCCTGCCGCCGCCCTCGCCCACGC
>JBAVCA010000043.1:0-12669 GCA_049586475.1 Nocardioides sp. | reverse complement strand
GCATCGTGCGCCGCGACCCGATGGCCATGCTGCCCTTCATCGGCTACAACGCCGGCGACTACTTCAGCCACTGGATCAACATCGGCAAGGACAACGACGCCGCCAAGCTGCCGAAGATCTTCTACGTGAACTGGTTCCGCCGCGACGACGAGGGCGACTTCCTGTGGCCCGGCTTCGGAGAGAACTCCCGGGTCCTGAAATGGATCGTCGAGCGGATCGACGGCCAGACCGCCGCCGTGGAGACCTCCATCGGCCACGTGCCGGCCCCCGGCGCTCTCGACGTCGCCGGCCTCGAGATGAGCGCCGAGGCGCTGACGGCTGCTCTGGCTGTCGACGACGAGGAGTGGAAGGCGGAGCTCCCGCAGATCCAGGAGTGGTTCGAGAAGTTCGGCGACGACCTCCCGGCCGTGCTCTGGACCGAGCTCGACGGACTCCGCGCCCGCCTCGGCGCCTGATCGATCTCAAGCCCCAGCGACGAGGGCCCGGGTCACCGGGCTCTCGTCGTGGCTCAGGCGGTGCCGGCAGCTCACCGGCCTCAGCCAGCGAGCGTCCGGCACCGCATCGGCTGAGGGCTGTGGGACGATTCCCGCATGTCCTACGGTCCCGATGATCGTGCGCTTTTCGAGTCCGACGCCGCACAGCTCTACGAGGACATCGTCGTCGCCGAGGGGATGCTCGCCGCGGACCCGCGAATCGCCCCCGCGGGGGCCGATCGGGCGGCTCATGACCTGCTCGTCCGCCTCGGACTCCTCCAGCTCGACCCGTCGACGGACACCTGGTTGCCCGCGGACCCCTCGGGAGTGCAGGCCCAGGTCGTAGCGCCCATGAGCCAGGAGGCCGGCAAGCTCCTCGATGAGTCGTCGCAGTGGGCGAAGGCCTTCGGTGCGCTCAGCCAGTCGTGGCGGCGCTCGACGCAGGCGCACGTTCGAGGCGACGGGCCATTCACCTACCTCCGAGAGCTCGCGATCGCTCCCTACCTGACGAGCCTGATCGCTGAGGCTGAGGTCGAGCTGATCACCGCACAGCCCCAGAGCGGCCGCGACGCCGCGTCGGTCGCCAATGCCGTGCTGCGCGACACCGCTGCGCTCGAGCGAGGACTGGCAATGCGCACGCTGTACCAGCACAGTGCCCGACGCAGCACCTTCACGCAGCAGTACGTCGCCGAGGTCACCCCGCGCGGTGCCGAGGTGCGCACGCTCGACGAGTTCTTCAACCGGATGATCATCGTCGACCGGCGGATCGCGGTGATCCCGGCCAGCGAAGACCACAAGGTCGCGGTGGCCATCAGCGAACCGTCAGTCGTGGCGTTCTTCGTCGACATGTTCGATCGGGCCTGGCAGCGAGCCCGCCCGTTCAGCAGCCGCGACGCCTCGATGCTCAAGTCGATCGCGGTCGAGCAACGGGCGATGACCATCAGGATGCTGATCGAGGGACACTCAGACCCCGTCAGCGCCAAGCGCCTCGGGGTCAGCCCGCGGACCTACGCCGGCTACATCTCCGACCTCAAGGCCGAGTACGAGGCGGCCACGCGCTTCCAGATGGGTTACGCCATGGGCGAGGCCGGTGTCACCGGCCAGACCGAAGCGGCGGGGGACACCGAGAGCAGCTCCCTCGACTGAGCGGTGTCAGGCCGGTCTCAATTGCCGGTGCTGGGACCCGTCCTGCACATACCGCCACAGCCCCAGGAGCTGTCCTTGGCAGCAGCCGGGGTGATCGCCCCGGCCATGCCGATGATCAAGAAGCTGGCGGCGGTGGTCAGGGCGAGCTTGCGGACGATCTTCATGGAGCTGGACCAACTTTCCTCGAGCTGTGCGGCGTGTGCCGTCGATCACAGCATCATGCCCGATCTGCCGCGGTCGAGACAAACGCACCCTCCCCACGTGACCAGCCCGGGGCGCACCACGTGTCCGCCCCCAGCGAGGCTGGAGACGGACACGGCGGCGGAGGTGGCGAGATTTGAACTCGCGAGAGGGTTGTAGCCCTCAACCCGCTTAGCAGGCGGGCGCCATAGACCGGACTAGGCGACACCTCCATGCTGCCGACAGCGCCAGCAGCGCGCCCTAGGCTACAAGGCCATTGCGGAGACGAGCCAATCGGTTGCCCTTCGAGTGCAGGATCGGCATCAGCGCTGGGCCCGCGAGAGCCTCGAGCCGACCTCGCGGGCGAAGTCGTCGCGGTCGACCGCGAGCATCGCCACCGGGATCGAGGTGCTGGTGCCGTCGGTGCGGTGGAGCACCAGGCAGGCGATGTCGTGCGGGTGGGCGGCCACCGCCTCAGTGACCTCGCTCCAGTGGCCGTCCTTGACGCCGGCTCCTCGGACGAGCCGGACCGAGTACCCGACGTCGTCGAGGCGCACGACGTAGGCCCGCGCGTGCAGCCATCCTGCGACGCCGAACACCACGGTCAGCTCCACGACCAGCAGCAGCACGATCAGGTCGGGCGCCCATCCCGCGGTCAGCACGAGCGCGGTCATCGCGAAGGTGGACAGCGCGAGCAGCACGAACGCAAGGCCCACCAGCCGCGCGGTGACCGCGGGCGCCAGCCGATAGAAGATGGGGTCGGTGGTCGGTCCTTGGGGCACGCTTCCGGGCACGTCACTCACTCCCCCAGTGTCTCGCGCGCCTTGCGACTGGCCGTCAGGCGGGTCATGCTCGACGTCCGCCCCCGAGCACCGGCAGGAGGTTTCGTGAGCCCGAGCACCGCCTTGGCCGAGGCCATCACCTCCTTGGCCGCCACCGCCCAGCAGCCGTTGCGCGAGGGAGCCCCCACCACCAGCTGGCGTTGGACGGTGCGTCAGACGATGTCGGCGGTTCGCGACGCCCTCATGCAGGAGCGGGCGGGCTCCGAGGACGGCTGGCTCGCAGCACGCGGAGGTACGGCGTTCCGAGAGCGCAACACGCTGCTGGGTCGACTGGGCGACCTCGGCTCTCGGGTCCTGGAGGATCCGGACGTCGACTCGTTGCGAGCTGACGTCCGCCGCCTGGTGTCCGACGTCTCGCGCCACGTGCAGCGGGTCAACGACCTCGCCTACGACGAGGTGGAGCTGGAGCTCGGCGGCTCGGAATGAGCGGGGCGACTCCGATGATCCAGAGGCTCGGCTGGCAGAGAGGGCGGGATTCGAACCCGCGGTAGGTCTCCCTACGACCGCTTTCAAGGCGGTTCCGATCGGCCGCTCCGGCACCTCTCCATGCTGCGGCCGGGGCCGCTGCACCGCAGAGTCTAGACGGGAACGTTCAGGGGCTCAGAACCAGCAGCACGTCGCCCTCCTGGACGACGTCGCCGGCGGCCACCTTCACGGCGGTGACGGTCCCCGGCGTCTCGGCGATCACCGGGATCTCCATCTTCATCGACTCCAGCAGCGCCACCTCGTCGCCCGCCCGCACTCGAGAGCCGACCTCGACGCTGACGCCGAGCACTCCCGCGACCATCTCGGACACGATCTCGATCACTCGCTCACGGGCCATGTTCGCCCACGCTAACCGTTACCGCCGGGTACGCCGCCCCTGCGCGTGGGGCCGGGGTCCTGGTGGCGTCGGTCGAGTCACAGGAGCGGCTGGTTGCGTCGGGGTTCGGGGCGGACGGCAGCGGCCTCCTCATCGACGCGACTGCGTCGCCCACGACTGCGGTTGCTCCCGGACGAACCGGTGAGGAAGACGTCGAGACGGATCACGACGAAGGCGATCACCAGACCGACGACCAGACCGTAGAGCACCGAGAGTGCGGCTTCCTCGAAGGTGACCGCGGGATTGGCAAGGGCGTTCGCTGTCGCCGAGGTAGCGGCGACTCCGAAGGCGCAGACCCACCAGCCCTGCCGCCGTCGGGCCCGCATGTGGACGCCGTAGGCCAGGGCAGGGATACCGAGCACGGCGACCGTCGGCCGGGGGAACGCACCGAGGGTCTCCCGACTCCACCCGACGACGTCGAGCGAGGAGTCCACCAGCGACGAGGTGCCGTAGCGCCGCAGCAGCTCGGCATAGAGCACGGTGACGATCACCAGCGCCCCGCCGACGACCACGATCACGACTCCGCGCCGGCCGAGGCCGTGCAGGCCGGCGCCGAGCCGGTAGACGACCGCGAAGGCGGCCAGGAGGGCCAGGCCGAAGGTGGTGTACTCGAAGTCGTCGACGGTGATGGCCGGCTCGAAGCCGACGGTGGCCAGGGCGCCGATCCCGGCCACCAGCAGGGCCAGCACACACTCACGTACGGCGCGCGCGAAGGTGACCGCCGGCACGGTGATCATCACGCCGAGCACGGCGCTGACGACACAGGTCAGCACAGCGGCACCGGTCGCGAGGTCGTCGCGGCCGGCGACCAGGACACCGATGCCGAGCGTCGCAGCCAGGGTCCCGAAGACCACCGGCCGACCGCCGGTGCGTCCGGCCAACGCCCAGGAGTACGCCGCCACCACGACGACCGCGCCTGCTCCGCCGAGCCATTCGGGACCGATCTGGATCATCGCCGAGATCAGCGCCGCCAAGGCCGCTGCGACCAGGACGAACCACCCCACCACTGGCCAGCGGGAGCTCCCGAACACCTCGAGGCGCCCGGACGCGGCACTCCCGAACGCGCTGAGCCGGCTCTCGCGGCGAGCGTCGGGGAGGGCGACCGCGTCTGCGGGGTCCTGGGGGTCCGCGGCACTGCCGCTCACGTCTCGGGGAAGCAATGGGCCCCGTGGGTGCGGGGTCGTCGATTCCGACGTACGGCGCCGACTTCCGATCCTGGACATGAGGACCGAGGCTACAGACGACGGTTCAGCAACGAGGGGTTGGTACGACGCGCCGCCACCAGCGCGGCGCGGTCCACCTCCGCCCGCAGCACGGCGGGCTCCGCATCGGCTTCGACGAGGACGTCACCCAAGGGGTCGACCACGAGCGAGTGTCCGGTGTAGCGCGGACCCGGCTGGCCGACCGCGGCGACGAAGACGGTGTTCTCGATCGCCCGGGCTCGCACCAAGGTGCGCCAGTGGTCGACCTTGCGCGGCCCGGCCACCCAGGCGGCCGGTACCACGATCAGCTCGGCCCCGGCCGCGACCAAGAGCCGCGCCAGCTCGGGAAAGCGCAGGTCGTAGCACGTCATCAGTCCGATCTGCCACCCGCTGACCTGCACCAGCGTCGGCTTGATCTCGCCGGCGAGCAGCCGGTCGGACTCCCGGTGGCCGAACGAGTCGTAGAGATGGATCTTGCGGTAGTCGGCCTCGACCTGCCCGCGCACCACGAGGGTGTTGTAAGGCCGGTCGTCGTTCGGCGAGGTGGTCGACTCGAACATTCCGGCGATCGCCGTCGTGGCGCGGGCCGATGCTGCCGCGCTCAGCGCCGCCGCGAAGGGACCGTCGAGCGGCTCCGCGAAGGCACTGACGTCGGAGCCGGCCTCGCCGAAGTCACGCGCGAAAGCCTCGGGCAGCACCACCAGGTCCACGCCGTCGGGCACCAGGTCAGCCAAGCGCCCCCGATTGACGGCGGGGTCGAGACTGGAGGCCTGCTGCACGAGCGCGAGGCGGAGGGTGTCGGCCGGTGCTCCAGCAGGCAAGGCGGGCTGAGCGCCGTCGAGGGCTGAGGAAGTCACCTCGCCAGCCTGCCACTGCTGGCGTTGTCCTGCGAGGATCTGGTCATGGGGGAATCGCACGCCGACCTGGACAGCTACGGCGCCGTGGTGCTCGCCGGAGGTCGGGCGACCCGGCTGGGCGGGTTCGACAAGGCCTCCGCCGAGATCGGCGGACGCACCCTGCTCGAGCACGCGCTCGACGCGGTCGTCGATGCCGCCGAGGTGGTCGTGGTGGGTGAGCAGGTGCCCACCGAGCGTCCGGTGAGCTTCGTCCTGGAGAGTCCACGTTGGGGTGGCCCGGTCGCCGCGCTGCTCACCGGCTTCGACCTCCTGCTCCGCCCCAGCCGGCTGGTGGTCGTCATCGCTGTGGACATGCCGCACCTGACCCACCGCACGATCCGCCGCCTCTGCGGGGCAGCCTCGGGTGAGGGCGATTCCCAGCCCGACGGCGCCGTGCTCGTCGGACCCGATCAGCGCCCCCAGCTCGCCCTCGCGCTCCGCCGCGACCGACTGAGCGACGTCCGTCCCGATCACGAAGGTCAGCACGGCATGTCGGTGCGCAGGCTCCTGGCCGATCTCGCTCTCGTCGAGGTGGCCGCCGTGGAGGACGAGCATCGCGACGTCGACACCTGGGCGGACCTGCGCGACCTGCGCGGCGAAGGACGCGGGTCATCCGAATGAGCCAAGGCTTTGGGCTTGCGCAGAGGCACCTTGGCTGGCGAGGCTGTGGCTCGTGAACCTCCATGACTGGATCGATGAGCTCTGCGACGTGCTCGACCTCGAGACCGAGGTCGACGAGGGCCTCATCGGAGACCTCGCCACGCTGAGCACTGTCAACGTCGACACCGCCGCCGGCCCCGTCACCTCCTACCTGCTCGGCTACGCCGCCGGTGCCGCCGGTGCGGGGCCCGCGAGCGTCGAACAGCTGGCTGCGCGTGCCCAGGAGCTCGCCGAGCGGTGGGACAAGCCGGTCCTCGCCGAACCCGACGAGCCTGATGACGACGGCGATGCGGTCGAGCTCGGTTTCGACCTCGACGAGGACGACGCGTCGGAAGAAGAGGAATGAGAGCCGTCCACTCCGACGGGACCGGGGGGCCCGAGGTCCTCTCGGTCCGCGAGGTGCCCGACGTACGACCCGGTCCCGGCGAGGTCGCCATCGAGGTCGTCGCGACTGCCGTGAACCGGGCCGACACCCTCCAGCGCCAGGGCCTCTACCCGCCGCCGCCCGGGGCCAGCGACGTGATCGGGCTCGAGTGCAGCGGACGGATCGCCGCACTCGGTGACGGCGTCGAGGAGTGGGCGGTGGGCGAGGAGGTCTGCGCCCTGCTCGCCGGCGGTGGGTACGCCGCACGGGTCGTCGTCCCCGCCGGTCAGGTCATGCCGGTGCCGGACGGTGTCGACCTGGTGAGCGCGGCGGCGCTGCCCGAGGTGGCCTGCACCGTGTGGTCGAACGTCTTCATGGTCGCTGGGCTGCAACCCGCGGAGACCTTGCTGGTGCACGGTGGTTCCGGGGGGATCGGCACCTTCGCGATCCAGCTCGCATCCGCGCTGGGCTCTCGCGTGCTCACCACGGCTGGCACCCCCGAGAAGCGAGCGTTCTGCGCCGATCTCGGGGCCGCGGTGACGATCGACTACCGCGAGGAGGACTTCGTCGAGATCGCGCAGCGCGAGAACGCCGACGCTGGTGGTGGGGTCGACGTGATCCTCGACAACATGGGCGCCGCCTACCTCGGGCGCAACGTCAAGGCCCTGGCCACCGAGGGTCGCCTGGTCATCATCGGGATGCAAGGCGGGATCAAGGGCGAGCTCAACATCGCCTCCCTGCTCAACAAGCGGGCAGCAGTGATCGCCACCTCGCTGCGTGGCCGACCGCCGGCGGGCAAGGCCGCCATCTGCGCGGCTGTCGTGGAACACGTCTGGCCGCTCGTGGCTTCAGGGGAGATCCGACCGATCATCGAGCGCACGATGCCCCTCGAGGACGTCGCCGAGGCACACCGAATGATGGAGTCCGGCTCGCACACCGGGAAGATCGTGCTCACGCTCTGACCTTGCTCGGTCGGGTCGGCACAGCTCGACGTGGCGCACCCCGGTACGAACGAGTCCGAGGGCGACTCAGCGCCGCACGGGTGAAGCGGCCCTACCGACGCCGGATACGGTTGAGCCATGAGCGAGGAGCAGCCGGCCACGACCGGCACCCCTGACGAGCCCGGCGCCGAGGAGGTCCGTGGCAGCTCGAGCGACGCGACCGACCCGGGCGACCAGCAGATCACCATCATCGGGCCCGACGGGCAGCCGATCGGTACCGTCTCGGCGTCCGCACTGGCCGCGCAGAACGCCGCAGATGAGGGCAGCGAGGACCCTGACGACGGCGACGGCCGGGGGCTCACCGACCTCGTGGAGCAGCCGGCGAAGGTGATGCGGATCGGCAGCATGATTCGCCAGCTGCTCGAGGAGGTGAAGGCAGCGCCCCTCGACGAGGCGAGCCGTCTGCGCCTCAAGGAGATCCACAGCTCCTCGATCAAGGAGCTCGAGCAGGGCCTGGCCCCCGAGCTGGTCGAGGAGCTGCACCGTCTCTCGCTGCCCTTCGACGACGAGGCGACCCCCTCCGAGCCCGAGCTACGCATCGCCCAGGCTCAGCTCGTGGGCTGGCTCGAAGGTCTGTTCCACGGCATCCAGACCGCGATCTACGCCCAGCAGATGGCGGCACGCGCCCAGTTCGAGCAGATCCGCAAGGCCCTGCCGCCCGGTGCCTCCATGCCGTCCGGGATGGGCGCGCCGGGTCAGTCAGGTCCGGGCGGACCCGATGGTCCCAACCAACCCGGCTCTGAAGAACACCGCGGCGGGATGTACCTCTGACGTTCGGACCATCGGCTGCGGGTGCCGACGCTGCTCACCCGTGGCGCCGGAAGCCTCAGGATCTCCTGGTGCGACCCACTCGCAGCACGACCACCCAGCCGAGGATCCCCACCAGGACCAGGGCCAGGCCCGGGGCGGCTGCACGGTCGAAGGACAGCGGGGACGCGACCTCGTCGCAGAGCTGCTCGGCGCTGGCTACCTCGAGGAGCGCCTGCGAGCTGTCCGGGCAGGAGTAGCCCACGTCAGCGAACTCCACGGCCGGCTCGCTCGGGGTCGACTCGATCGGCGAGCGAGGTGCGCCATAGATCGACCTGGCCGCGGCGATGGCGGTGTCGGTGCCTCGCGAGACGTCGCGGCAACGGATCGCGAGCAAACCATCGCCCTGCCGGGTGAGCTTCCACAGGTAGAGCGCGGCGCCCTTCGACTCCGGGCGGGTCTCGCACTCCCCGAAGGTCGAGCTGGTCTGCACCCGCACCCGGACCGAGGAGATCTCGCTCTTGCCGAACACCTGCTCCACCTGGACGGTGTAGGTGTAGCGCACGGGGCGGCCCACCGGTCCCGGATCGCGCTCCACCCGCTCGACGCGGGCCGTGAAGACATCGTCGGGATCGTCGCCCCCCGGGGGGAGCGCCTGGGCGGCTGAAGGAGCGAGGAGCCCCAGCAGAAGCCCGATCGCGAGCCCCGGAAGCCAACCACACCGCGGGCCAGGACCGGTCCCGGCGCGCCCGGTGCGGGAGCGTCGCGGGAGGTCGGATCGGGTGGTCACGGGTTCATTGCACCAGATCGTCTGTGATGCCCACCAGTCGAGCCATCTCGCGCGCCACCCCGTCCTCGTCGTTGGCAGCCGTGGTGTGGTCGGCTGCGCGGAGCACGGCGGGGTGCGCGTTGGCGACCGCGTAGGACGTCCCGGCCCACCCCAGCATGGCCAGGTCGTTGGGCATGTCGCCGAAGGCAACGACCTCCTGAGCACCGATCCCGAGCTCGGCACAGAGCCGCTCCAGAGCCGCGGCCTTGGTCACGCCCGGGGCACTGATCTCGAGCAGGCCCGGCATCGACCAAGTCGCAACCGCACCGTGTCCCACCGTCGCGTGAACTGCTGCCAGGACGTCGTCGTCGGCTCCTTTGTGTCGCACCAGCAGCTTGACGGCGACGTCGTCCCAGACGTGTGCCAGAGGACCGACCCGGGCGCCGGGCGGCACGCGATGGGCGTCGTGGAAGTCGGGCTCGAGGCGCAGCCCTTCGAGGCACTCGATGGCGAACCGAGGTCCCGGCACCACTGCCCGCAGGGTCTCCGCGAGAGCCAGCCCAGGCTCCGGCGCCAGGCCGTCGACGCGGCGTACGGCGCGCTGGGCGACGTCGTAGAGCACCGCACCGTTGGACACGATGGCGACGCCGTGAGCGCCCACGACCTCCCAGAGCGATTCCATCCAGCGCACCGGGCGCCCGGTAACGAAGACGACCGGCACGCCGGCCTCCTCGACGGCCGCCAGCACGCGGCGGGTGCCCTCGGACAGGCTGCCGTCAGAGCGGAGCAGCGTGCCGTCCAGGTCGGTGGCGAAGAGGGCGGGGCGGCTCACGTCGACCCCAGCGGACGGCCCATGACCAGCTCTCCGTCGGGGGTGCTGCCGCGCAGCTCGGTGAACCCAGCGGCAGCGAGGATGCGGATGCTCGCCCGGTTGCTGGGCGAGACGCACGCACGCACGCGCACTCCCAGGCGATCGGTCTCGGTGAGCAGCGCGGCAAGCGCCTCGGTGGCCAACCCCTGGCCGCGCGCGTCCTCGACCAGTCCGTAGCCCACCTCGACCTCGCCGTCGACGGGCGGCCCGAAGAACCCGATGCCGCCGACGGCCTGCTGCTCGTGGACGACGTGGCGAGGACCCCACGGGTCCACCTCGGCTGCGCCCGCACGCACCAGGCTCGCGGCAGCGACGTCGTCGGCGCGCGGGTAGCCGGGGTGCCAGCGCGACTGCCGACGCCCGGCCAGCATGTCGGCCGCGTCCTCGGGGGTGAGCAGGACCAGCCGCAGCCGCCGGGTGCTCACCGCCACCGGCAGGCTCCGGCCTGGCCTCGCGGTGTCAGGCCCGTCTGCTGGGCCCTGGCTCACGCCCCGAACCAGCGCTCGAGCTCCACCGCGGCGCCGTCCACGTCGACGTTGTCGGTGACCTCATCGGCAGCGTCGAGCACGGCCTGGACCGCCTGACCCATCGCGACCCCGCGACCTGCCCAGCGGAGCATCTCGATGTCGTTGCGTCCGTCGCCGATCGCGAGCACGTCGACCGCGTCCACGCCCAGGTCGGCGCAGACCTTCTCGAGCCCGGAAGCCTTCGAGACACCGACCGGGGTGAGGTCGAGCCACGCCGTCCAGCCCACCACGTAGTCGGTGCCGTGCAGGCCCAGCCGGGCGCCCAGGTCGACGAAGTCATCAGCGCTCGCGTCCGGGTCGCGGATGATCACCCGGCTGACCGGGCTCGCGACGAGGTCCTCGATGGCGGTGACCGACATCCGACCGCTCAGCTCCCCCTCGGGGAAGGGAACCGAGACGCGGTAGCCGCTGCCACGGTCTTCGATCGCCACCCTGGCCTGGGGGTGCTCGAGAAGGATCGCGCGAACGGCGGGGCCGGCGTCGAAGGTGTCCTCGTGGACCACCTCCATCGTTCCGCCCAGCTCGTAGCGGAAGACCACCGCCCCGTTGCTGGCCACGATCCACAACGGTGCGTCGTCCTGGCCGCTCACGCCGAGCATCTCCGCGATCCCGGTCATCCCGTGCGGCGAGCGTCCCGACGACAGCACGATGTGAGCGCCCGCCTGGTGGGCCCGCTGGATGGCCTCACGCACCCGCGGTGTGATCACCTCGTGGCTCGTCCCGGAGCCGTTGACCCACTTGAGCAGCGTCCCGTCGATGTCGAGCGCGATCAAGCGCGGCCGCCACCCGGACGGCGTGGGTGGCTTGTCCGACTTCTCAACCACGGGGCACAGCCGGGGTGGCCGGTGCGACCGGCTCGAGAATCTCCCGCCCACCGAGGTAGGGCTGAAGCGCTTGGGGCACCCGCACCGACCCGTCGGCCTGCTGGTGCGTCTCCAGGATCGCCACGATGGCTCGCGGAACAGCGCAGAGCGTGCCGTTGAGGGTCGAGATCGCCTTGACGCCGTCCTCGAACCGTCCGCGGGTCTCGAGCCGGCGCGTCTGGAACTCGGTGCAGTTCGACGTCGAGGTGAGCTCGCGGTACTTGCCCTGCGTGGGGATCCACGCCTCGCAGTCGAACTTGCGCTGCGCCGAGAGACCGAGGTCGCCGGCGGCGGTGTCGATGACCTGGTAGGCCAGCTCGAGCTTGTCGAGGAAGGCCTTCTCGATGTCGAGGAGGCGCTGGTGCTCGGCGTAGGAGTCCTCGGTGGTCGAGTAGACGAACATCTCGACCTTGTCGAACCAGTGCACGCGGATGATGCCGCGGGTGTCCTTGCCGTGCGAGCCGGCCTCCTTGCGGAAGCAGGGGCTGAACGCGGCGTAGCGCAGCGGCAGCGAGGCGCCGTCCAGGATCTCGCCCCCGTGGTAGGCCGCCATCGGCACCTCCGAGGTGCCGACGAGATACATGTCCTGGCCCTCGATCCGGTAGACGTCGTCGGCCGCCTGGCCGAGGAACCCGGTCGCGGCCATCGCCTCGGGCTTGACCATCGAGGGCGCGATCACCTGGGTGAAGCCGTGCTCGCGGGCGGTCTGGTTGGCGAGGTTGATCAGGGCGAACTCGAGCTCGGCCCCGACGCCGGTGAGGAAGTAGAACCGCGACCCCGACACCTTCGCGCCGCGGTCGAGGTCGATCGCACCGAGGATCTTGCCGAGCTCGACGTGGTCGCGGGGCTCGAAGCCCTCGGCGGCGAAGTCGCGCGGCGTGCCGATGGTCTCGAGGACGACGAAGTCGTCCTCGCCGCCCGCGGGCACCTCGTCGGCAGCCAGGTTGGGGATCGAGAGCAGCGCATCGAGCCACTCGGTCTCGGCGGCGGCCTGCGCGGCCTCGGCCTCCTTGACCTCGGCCGAGAGGGTCTTGGTCTGCGCGAGCAACGCCTGCTTCTCCTCGCCCTGCGCCTGGGGGATCAGCTTGCCGAGCTGCTTCTGCTCGGCGCGCTTGGCCTCGAACGCGCCGATCGCCGCACGACGGGCGGTGTCGGCGGCCAGGGCGCGGTCGACGACGTCGTCGGAGAGACCGCGCTTGGCCTGGGCGGCTCGCACGCGGTCGGGGTCGTCTCGCAGCACTCGTGGATCGATCACACCGCGAGGCT
>JBAVCA010000042.1:0-5062 GCA_049586475.1 Nocardioides sp. | reverse complement strand
GTGCTGCGCCACTCCTACGAGCACCGAGGCGAGCTCAACGACGCCTGGATCGGCGCCCTGCTCGCCCAGGAGCCCCGCACGCCGTCCAAGCGCTGGCTCGAAGCCATCCCCCTCCAGGGTGATGGCTTGCGGCTGCGGGCACTGCGGGACGACGATGTCCCCCGCATCGTCGAGGCCTGCTCCGACGAGCGCACCCAGCACTGGCTGGGTCAGATGCCGTCGCCCTACACCGCGGACGACGCGCAGACCTGGCTGGAGCTCAACACCGAGGGCCAGGCCACCGGCACGAAGGTCACCTGGGCGATCGCCGACCCTGACACCGACCTGCTGCTCGGCGTGATCAACATCTTCGACATCGGTCCCGTCAACGCCGAGATCGGCTACTGGGCCCACCCGGAAGCTCGAGGGCGCGGTGTGATGCGCGCTGCGATGCGGCTGACCACCCAGCACGCGTTCATCGGGCTCGGCCTAGCCCGTATCCGCGCCTTTGCTGCGCTGGACAATGCCGCCTCGCGCCACGTCATCGAGGCGGTCGGTCTCAAGCAGACCGGCGTCGAGCGGCTCGGCACCACGCTGCGCACGGGGCCGGCCGACGTGGCTATCTACGATGTCCTGGCCGAGGAGTGGGCGACGCTGCCGACGTCCAGCCCCACTGCGTCCTCGGTGTCCGAGCGTCGCTGAAGCGTCGCCGACCAGAGCAGGATCGCGATCCCGGCCAGCGACAGCGCCGCTCCGACGAGGGCCGGGGCGCGGAAGCCGAAGCCGACGGCGATCACCAGACCGCCGAGCCAGGCACCGAGCGCGTTCGCCAGGTTGAGGGCTGCGTGGTTCATCGCCGCACCCAGCGTGACGGCGTCCCCGGCGACGTCCATCAGCCGCAGCTGAAGGTTGACCACCATCACCGAACCGATCGCGGTGATCAGAAAGACGATGGGCAGCAGCCACCAGCCGTACGGCGCGAGCACCCAGAAGACGAGCAGCACCACGGTGGTCGCGACCCCGGCCCACACGAGCGAGCCCATCACCGACCAGGCCGCCATCTCCCCGGCCAGCCAGGTGCCGGCCACCATGCCGAGACCGAAGAAGAGCAGGAATACCGGGACCGTTCCCTCCCCCAGCATCGCGACCTCGGTGATCACGGGGGCGATGTAGGAGTAGACCGCGAACAGTCCGCCGAACCCCACGGCCCCGGCCGCCATCGTCAACCAGACCTGGCGGTTGCGGAAGAAGGAGCCTGCCTCACGGCGGCCAGTGGCCTCGCGATCCCCGGGGACCGACGGCACGAAGGCGAGCACCATCACCACTGCGGCGACCGCGACCAGTGCCGCGGTGAGATAAGCCGAGCGCCAGCCGAGGTTCTGCCCGATCCAGGTCGCGGCCGGCACCCCGACCACGTTGGCGAAGGACAGACCCAGCATCACCGAAGCGATGGCGCGACCGCGTCGTTCGGGCGGGGCCATGCTGGCGGCGACCAGGGAGGCGACGCCGAAGTAGGCACCGTGCGGCAACCCATCCAGGAACCGCGCCGCAGTGAGTACCGCGAAACCCGGCGCGAGGGCGCTGACCACGTTGAACACCGCGTACGCCGTCATCAGCCCCACGAGCAGACCGCGTCTGGGCAGCCGCGCGCCGAAGAAGCTCAACAGTGGGACCCCGACCACCACGCCGATCGCGTACGACGACACGAGGTGTCCCGCGGTCGGTACCGAGACATCGATGCCCTCTGCGATCTGTGGCAGCAGGCCGAGGGTGACGAACTCGGTCGTGCCGATCGCGAAACCGCCGACGGCAAGCGCGAGCACCGCGAGCCCGAAGTGGGCCGGCGGTCTGCTGGAGTCAGGGATGGGCGGGGCTGTCATGGCACTCACATCCTGCAACCCGCCGCAGGCGCGGGCCTATTCCACGAGCAGGTGAGCGCCGACCGTACGCGACCGTGCGGGCTCGGCTCCCGCGGTGGTCGAGACACCCGCCGCTACCCCCGTGCTGCGCCCCGCTCACCGCCTCATCAGCCGGTGGGAGTCAGCCGCTGACCACCTCGGCCAGATTGCTGAGGGAGTCCTCCAGCGCCGACTCCGGGACCAGCGGGAAGCTGAGCTTCTGTAGCAGCGCGGTGTCGGTCACCTTGCTCCAGTCGTAGGTCAGCGTGACCTGGGTGGCATCGGAGCCCTGTGCCTCGAGCTCCCACATCCACTCCCAGCCTGGGGGCGTGACGTCGGCCGGCGCCGTCTGCCAGGCCAGCAGCTTGTGCTCGTCGTAGCCGGTCACGTGATTGTCGGTCTGGTAGTCGCCGCCCATGTGGTCCCCGGACATGTTCATCCGGAACGTCTGCCCTCGAGCAGTGATGCGATCGGAACGGTCGTCGGAGATCACGAAACCCGAGCCGTCGAGGTCGGCGTGCTTCTGCGGATTGGAGAGGACGTCCCACACCTTGCTGGTGGACGCCTCGATCGTGCGGGTCACAGAGATCTTCTTGTCGTCGGTCATGTCTGCGACTGTGCCCCGGTGCGGTGGCAGTTTCAATCGACCCCAGGGGTGTAGCGACCGGCCCGCGCGGCGCGGACAGACGCCTCAGCAGACGTCGCGGACGCCGTCGACCGCTTCGCCGAACGCTTCCTGGGCAGTGCCGATGGCCGAGGTATCGACGTCGGCACCCTGGACCGCCCGCCCCGCTTGCTCGACCAGCCCGTTGAGCGCGCCGACGGCCTCGTCGAGCTTGTCCTTCGCCTCACCGCTGATGCCACTTCGTGCCGTCTCGAGCACGTCACGCAGGCCGGACAGCTTCTGCTCCGCTGCGGCAGGGTCTGCCCCGATCTCGTCGATGGCTTTGTCGACCTGTCCCGAGACCCCGTCCACGGTCTTCTGCGCGACCGAGCAGGCCGCTCCGTTGGCGGTGTCGCTCGCCGCTTCCTCCAGCTCGGAGCAACCCGACACTGCGACGACCAGCGTCAGGATCAGGGCGACGAGGGCAGTGGTGGGGCGCATCGGACCAGCGTGCCAGATCGACCTGACGGCCCCCTCGGTCCCCCGACCGGGTCGAACCGGTGCCGCTGTAGCTCTGAGGTGAGCCTCAGCCAGCCAGGTGGCTCCAGTCGGCAGCGAGCTCCGACCACGGTCCGACGGCACGGATCTCACCATCGACCAGCACGACCACCCGGTCGGCCTGAGCCAGCGCCGCGCCCTTGGACGTCGCCCCCAGGACGGTGGTGCCGCGCGCGCGCAACGCCGCCCAGAGCTCGACCTCGGTGGCCGCATCGAGGGCACTGGAGACGTCGTCAGCCAGCAGCAGCTCAGCGTCGGCGGCCAGCGCCCGAGCCAGGGCCAGGCGCTGCACCTGCCCGCCCGAGAGCCGTACTCCGCGGTGCCCGACGAGCGAGTCGTGTCCACCGGCGTCCGCCACGTCACGCCGCAGCCGGGCATCGTCGATGGCCGCCTGCAACGGACGGTGATGGCCCAGACGGATGTTGTCGGAGAAGGTGCCGGAGAGCACCCGCGGAACCTGCGCGACGTAGGCGACCTGACCGGGCCGCAGGAACTGCTGGGCGTCGATGATCTCCTCGCCGTTCCAGGCGATCGATCCGGTGTGGTCGACCAGACCGGCCAGCGCAGCGAGCAGGCTCGACTTGCCGGACCCCACTTGGCCCAGCAGCAGCACCAGCTCACCGGCCTCGACCGAGAGGTCGACACCGATCGCGCCGAGCGTCCCGTCCTCGTGGATCGCTCCCATCCCGCGCAGGTCGAGCCGCTCGAGCGGCACGCGCGACGCCGGAGCAGGGTCGGGTGCCTCGCCGGCGACGAGGTCGACGCCCTCGGGCAGGTCCATCAGGTCTCCCCCGCCGGCGAATGCGCTGGTCGCGACCTGCCACGAGCGGGTGCCAGGAGCCTCGGTGATCACCGAGCCGGCCACCCGGCCGAACCAGTCGAACCCGTTGACCGCGGAGGCCACGAGCAGCGCGGTGGCCAGGCCCCAGCCGCCGAGGAAGTACGTTGCCCAGGCGGCCACGACGCCGAGCTGGACCATCACGATCGGGACGCCGTCGAGCACGGCCTGCACCCGGTGCTCGAAGACCGCTGCCTGCACGCGACCGCCGTCGACCGTGCGCAGGTGACGGTGGACGTCGGGGGTGGCCGCGGCGAGCTTGACCGTGCGCGCGGACTCGAGGACCGAGACCAAGGAGCGTCCGAACCCGGCCCGCGCGGCCGATGAGGCCGTGGCCGAGCGACCAGCGATCGGGCGACCGATCGTCGAGGCGAGCGCGGAGCCGACCATCACGGCCAGCAACACGCCGCCGGCGAGCAGGCTCCAGCCCGCGATCGCGGTCACTGCGACGATCACCAGACCGGTGCCGAAATCGACCCAGCGGTCGGCGTACCGGGCGTAGCGGTCGGCGTCCATCGAGCGCGCCACGACTTCGCCTGGCGGTGTGCGACCCAGCCGGTGCTGCTCGGTCTGACCGGTGAGCACCGCCATCCGGACGCGCAACATCACCGCGACCCACCAGCGCGGGTAGCGCCGGATCGCCGAGGAGAGGATGAACGGTGCGGCGAGCAGGCAGATCACCAGGGCCGTCACATAGCCCCAGGGCTCGCCGCCGGCCTTGAGGTCCTCGACCAGGCGGCCCCAGACGAAGCCGGTGATGGCACCGAAGGCACCGACCAGCGAGGTGGCGACGAAGAAGACCACGGACAGAAGTCCCCACCCGGGGTGGATGGTGAGCGCCTTGACGATGCCTCGTCGCAGGCTCGAGGACGGCGCGGTCTCGGGAGCGGTCGGGACGGGGCCGGTGCGGCGGGTGCCGCCGACCTGGGTGACCGCGCCACCCTCCGGCTCCTGGTCGCCAGAGCCGGCCGAGCTGGTGGAGCCGCCAGGCCTCACGGGGTCGTCGGAATCGCCCGCGTCGTCAGGGCGCTCGATGTCGACGCTCGCTTGCAGCAGCGTGCGGAACGGACCGTCGAGGACTGCCAGCGTGGCGCGCGGACCCTGCTGGATGATCGTGCCGGCTTCGAGGACCGCGACCGTGTCCGCACGGGCGGTGGTCGAGAGCCGGTGCGCGATCAGGACGCC
>JBAVCA010000041.1:0-7225 GCA_049586475.1 Nocardioides sp. | reverse complement strand
GGTCGCACTCGATCCGCGCGCTGCGCCCCGGCGGCAAGATCGTCATCTCCGGCACGACCTCCGGTCCCAAGCTGGACGACGCCGAGCTCACCCGGATCTTCTTCCTCCAGCTCAGCGTCATCGGCTCCACCATGGGCACCCGTGACGAGCTGGCCTCGCTCGTCACGATGCTCGACGCGACCGGTGCTCGACCGCTGATCGACCGCGCGATCCCGATGACCGATGCACGGGACGGCTTCGAGGCGATGGCCTCGGGCGAGGTCTTCGGCAAGATCGTCTTCACCCGCTGATGGCGACTCACTTGATCACTGGCGCCGGCTCCGGCATCGGCGCCCTTCTCGCAGGACGGCTCTTGGAGCGCGGTGACGACCTCATCCTGCTGGCCAGGTCGGCCGAGCGTGCCGCCGAGCTCGCAGCAGCCTTCGACGGCGCGTGCACGGTGGTCGCCGACCTCGCCGAAGCGGGGTCTCTGGACTCTCTCGAGCTGCCGGAAACGCTCGACTCGGTGGTGCACGCCGCCGGGGTGGTCGACCTCGGGCCAGTATCGGACCTGAGCGCTGGGTCGTGGACCCACCAGCTTCAGGTCAACCTCGTCGCCCCGGCCGCCTTGACCCGTCGGGCCTTGCCAGGACTGCGCGCGGCCGGCGGCACCGTGGTCTTCGTCAACTCCGGTGCGGGCCTCACCGCTCACCCGCAGTGGTCGGCCTACGCCGCCTCCAAGCACGGGCTCAAGGCTCTGGCCGACGCGCTGCGCGGCGAGGAGGCCGAGCACGGAGTTCGGGTCAGCACCGTCTACCCCGGCCGTACGGCTACCCCAATGCAGGCCAAGGTGCACGAGCAGGAGGGCAAGACCTATGTCGCGGCCGACTGGATCGACCCTCAGACGGTGGCGGCCGCGATCCTGCACGTCCTCGACCTGCCGCGTGACGCGACTATCCCCGACATGATGGTGAGGCCCGGGCCGGGATAGCTTCGCGGTCAGCTGCGGCAGAGCTCGGGCAGGTCTTGCCTTCGTGCGGACGGCTGTCGTTCTGGTCCGGGTCCGTCTAGCGCGCTGACTTCCAGCTCAGTGCTCCGACGAGGACCATCTGCAGCTGAGTGCGGGCAACTGCGGTGACACGGGCCTCGGCCTCTGGTCGACCCTCGGCAGCCACGATCGCCTCGACCGTGGCGACCATCGCGGTGACGATGAGCCCAGAGAGCACGCGGAGGTCTTCGGAGGACCACCGTTCGGTGCCGGGGAGCCGAGCGATGTCGGTCGCGAGCTCGCGCTCGCAGAGCTCGATCTCGTGGTTGATACGTGCCTTGACCATCGGTGGCCCAGCGGCCCGTTCCCGGGCGATGAAACGGAAGTGGCCTCGTTGACGCAGCACGTGCGCCTCGAGGGTGGTGACCGAGCGCTCGACGATCTCGTCGAACGTCGGCACGCTGTCGTCGCTGCGCCGGATGGCGCGCAGCATGGCACGCAGGGAGATGAAGGACTCGTCCACGAGCGCAAGCCCCAGGTCTTCGACGGAGTCGAAGTGGCGGTAGAAAGCCGTGGGCACGATGCCGACCTCTTTGGCGACCTGTCGCAGGGACAGGGCCACCAGGCTGCTGTCCTCGCAGAGCTCCAGCGCCGCGTCGAGGAGGGCGCGCCGAGTGCGCTCCTTCTTCTCGATCCGGGTCGCGCTCTGCACATCGGTCATAGCGAACACTCTAGGGCGAGAACATGTGTCCACCCTCACGTGCCGTCGTGAACGGAGTCACGCGTGTTCCTCTTGACCAGGGTGCCCGGCACCAGGGAGAGTTTGGGTGAACAAATGTTCACTCAAATTCGGAGGCATCCATGAGCACCATCGCACCGCCGGTCGGCGCCACGACTGGTGTCTTCAACCGCGTCCTGCGCAGCCGCGTGGTCGCCGCCCTGGCCAGCCCGCACGGTGTCGACCGCTATCTCGAGCTCGTCAACCCCATGTGGGCTGCGTCAGAGGTCCGCGCCCGGGTCGTTGCCGTGCAGCACGAGAACCCAGCATCCGACGCAGCGCCCGTGGCCACCCTCACCTTGGCGCCGACGAGCACCTGGCGTGGCCACCGCGCCGGTCAGTACGTGCAGGTCGGCGTCGACCTGCCCGAGTCCGGCAAGCGAATGACCCGCGTCTTCTCGATCTCCTCGGGGGCCTCGGCCCCTGGAGAGTCGTTCACCCTCACCATCCGCGCCCACGACGAGGGGCAGGTCTCCAAGTTCCTCGTGGGCGAGGTGCTGGCGGGTCGGGGCGTCGGTCAGGTGTTGCACCTGAGCCAGGCCGAAGGAGAATTCGTCCTCGACGAGAGCCCGGCAACCCCGACCAACAACCACCTGCTCTTCATCACCGGCGGATCAGGCATCACCCCGGCGATGTCGATCGTGCGCACCTTGCTGCGTGACGGCTACGACGGCAAGGCCGGCCGCAGGGTCACCTTCCTGCACTACGCCCGCTCCAGCGAGGACCAGATCTTCGCCGACGAGCTCGCCGCGATCAGCGCAGCCGACAACGACGTCACGGTCCACCTCCGTCACGGTGATCACGTGTTCTCCGAGTTCGAGCTGCGGCGACTGGTTCCCGGCTACCGCGACACCGACACGTGGGCCTGCGGCCCGGCCGGCCTGATGTCGCTCATCGGCAGCGCGTACGACGGCTCCAGCCGCCTACGCACCGAGTTCTTCAAGCCCCCGCGTGTGGGGACCGGGCCGGAGGGCGGCGAGATCAGCTTCGTACGGTCCGGCCAGGAGGCGACGAACTCCGGCGCCACGCTGCTCGAACAGGCCGAAGCGCTCGGACTGAAGCCGGAATTCGGCTGCCGGATGGGCATCTGCTTCTCCTGCACCTCCCGCAAGAGCCAGGGCACGGTCCGCAACGTGCTGTCCGGCGTCGAGTCCTCGCTCCCGGACGAAGACATCCAGATCTGCATCACCGCCCCCGTCGGCGACGTCGCCGTCGACCTCTGATCCTGCTGAGAAAGGACGAAGCCATGAGCATCGCCTACGAGAACGAGACGCTAGACCCGCACGACCTCCAGATCGATGTGGACGCGGTGCAGAAGCTCACCGCCGAGCAGCTCGACGCCTTCGGAGCGGAGATGGACGCGATCCGCCAGCGCGTGATCGCCGACCTCGGTCAAGCCGACCGCGACTACATCCACCGGGTGGTCAAGGCGCAGCGCAGCTTTGAGGTAGCGGGCCGCGCCCTCTTCTACCTCCCGCCCGCCTGGCCCCTTGCCGTCGCCGCCCTGAGCGTGTCGAAGATCCTCGACAACATGGAGATCGGTCACAACGTCATGCACGGCCAGTACGACTGGATGGGCGAGCCCGGACTCAGCTCGCGGATGTTCGACTGGGACAACGTGTGCCCCGGCGAGCAGTGGAAGTACAGCCACAACTACATCCACCACACCTTCACCAACATCCTCGGCAAGGACCGTGACATCGGTTATGGCATCCTCCGGATGGACGAGGACCAGAAGTGGCACCCCTACTACCTCGGCAACCCGCTCTACGCGGTGCTGCTGATGGTCTTCTTCGAGTGGGGTGTCGCGATGCACGACCTCGAGGTCGAGAACATCGTCTCCGGCAAGCGCTCGCTGGAGGAGAACAAGGCCATCTACCCGGGCCTGATGAAGAAGATCCGCAAGCAGGCGCTCAAGGACTACCTGCTGTTCCCGGCGCTGACCGGGCCGCTCTTCCCGCTGACCTTCGCGGGCAACGCGACCGCCAACCTGGTGCGCAACGTCTGGGCCTTCAACATCATCTTCTGCGGGCACTTCCCGGCGGGGGTGGCCACCTTCACCGAGGAGGAGTGCGAGAACGAGTCGCGTGGGCACTGGTACTACCGCCAGATCCTCGGCTCGGCCAACATCACCGGCGGCAAGCTGCTCCACCTGATGTCGGGCAACCTGTCGCACCAGATCGAGCACCACCTCTTTCCTGATCTTCCGGCCCGTCGCTACCCGGAGATCGCCGAGGAGGTCCGTGAGATCTGCCAGCGCTACGGCATCGCCTACAACACCGGACCGCTGCACCGCCAGCTCGCCAGCGTCGCCAAGAAGATCTGTCGGATGGCCCTCCCGCCCAAGCGCACGGCACACTAGGCGCCATGAGCGACGACGAGAAGGCGCCCGCCGAGCTGTCCAAGGCCGAGATCGGCAAGGACGCCATCCAGTCGACTGCCGAGGCTGCGGCCACCACGGTCGGTGAGGTAGCCACGATCATCACCTCCGCGGTGCGCGAGGTGGCCACCGTGATCGGCACCTTCGCCACCGAGGTCTTCGAGATCCGGGAGGCCTCCCGCAAGGCCACGTCGAAGCCGGACGACGACTAGTCCTGTAGTTGCCCGGTATCGGCCCTGCCTCTGCTGCCACCTGGTGGCAGCAGAGGCAGCCCGACGAGCGGTGCTCAGCAGCTCGGTGACCTATCCGAACGACAGCCGGAAGTCCGCCTGTCGGAACGTCGCGAGCTGCCTCGCGTCGCGCAGGAACGCCAGGGGCCCATCAGAGGCGAAGTCCCAACGCGCTCGGCCTGGGAAGACCTTCGCGCTGCCCTGGAGGATCGCCCCCTTCTCGCCGCCGCCCTCGGGCAGCTCGGGCTGGTAGGTCGCGCCCCTGAAGGGGACCCGGGGAACGAGCCGCGAGATGTCGGTGAAGGACGCACCAGCGATCGGCCGACGGGCAAGGCTGGCGCTCCAGTCGGTCGAGCTCAGTGGGCCACGGCGCGTCGACTCGAGCTCGAAGTCGCACAGTCCCTTCGGGATCGCCCACAGCTCGCGGCCGCCGGCGACCGACGCGGGGGAGTCCACCCAGATGTCGGTGATGGTGACCTTGCGGCCGCCTCCCGAGACAGGTGCCTCGTCCTTGCGCATCAGCCGCGCGACGAGCAGCTCGGAGTAGGTGAGCGGGCTGCCCTCGGTGTAGCTGACGAACGCTGCGCCGTAGATCCCCGCGGGACGCAGGTCGTCCACGCCGTGCTTGAGCCGGAACACGCTCAGCCACATCGAGCCGAGCATCGCCCACGGGGCGTCGGGATAGGCGACCCGCTCGTACGGGAGCTCTCCAGGAACAGTCATGCCGCGCATCGTAGTGAATGTCGAGTCGGCGACCATAGGCGCCGACTCGAGGTGGTCATCCGGGCCGAGTCGGCCCCTAGAGTCGCCGACTCGACGAGGGCTAGGGTGCGGCCATGATCGTGGTGAACAGGTTCCAGGTGCCCGAGGTCGAGGACGAGACCTTCCGCGCCGACCTGCAACGCGCGCACGATGCGCTCGCCGAGCGGCCCGGATTCCTCACCGGCACCATCGGGCGCAACGTCGACGACCCGACGCTGTGGGTGCTCACGACCACCTGGGAACACGTGGGTGCCTACCGCCGTGCGCTTTCGGCGTACGACGTCAAGCTGCACGCGGTGCCCACGCTCCTGCGGGCGGTGGACGAGCCCAGCGCCTACGAGATCGCAGAGGCGGGCACCGACCTGAATATCCGCGAGACGCGGTCGTTAGGCTGACCCCTCATCGTCACTGCAGGTGCCGGCAGCCAGCCGGACACCGGTGATCACTGCACCAGCTCAGGAGCACCCCCGTGGCCAAGCCGCCGCCGTCCACCGTCGATCACGTCGTCAACCTGGCCAAGCGCCGGGGCTTTGTCTTCCCCTGCGGTGAGATCTACGGCGGCACTCGCTCCGCCTGGGACTACGGCCCCCTCGGGGTGGAGCTGAAGGACAACATCAAGCGTCAGTGGTGGAAGTCCATGGTGCAGATGCGCGAGGACGTCGCCGGCCTCGACTCCAGCGTCATCCTGCCTACGAAGACGTGGGAGGCCAGCGGCCACATCGACACCTTCTCCGACCCGCTGACGGAGTGCCAGTCGTGTCACAAGCGGTTCCGCGCCGACCACCTGCAGGAGGCGGCGGCGGAGAAGAAGGGCGCCGACACCGACCCTGACTCGATCGAGCTGACCACGCTCGCGTGCCCCAACTGCGGCACCCGCGGTGCCTGGACCGAGCCACGCCAGTTCTCCGGGCTCCTCAAGACCTACCTCGGCGTCGTCGAGGACGAGTCGGGCCTGCACTACCTGCGCCCCGAGACCGCCCAGGGCATCTTCCTCAACTTCTCCAACATCGTCACCACCAGCCGTCAGAAGCCGCCCTTCGGCATCGCCCAGATGGGCAAGAGCTTCCGCAACGAGATCACCCCGGGCAACTTCATCTTCCGCACGCGCGAGTTCGAGCAGATGGAGATGGAGTTCTTCGTCAAGCCCGGCGACGACGACGAGTGGTTCCGCTACTGGATCGCGGAGCGCACCCGCTGGTACGTCGACCTCGGCATCGACCCCGACAACCTGCGCCACTACGAGCACCCGCAGGAGAAGCTGTCGCACTACTCCAAGGGCACCACCGACATCGAGTACCGCTTCGGCTTCTCCGGCCGTGACTTCGAGGAGCTCGAGGGCATCGCCAACCGCACCGACTTCGACCTCAAGCAGCACAGCGAGTTCTCCGGCAAGGACCTGTCCTACTACGACCAGGCCGCCGACGAGCGCTACCTCCCCTACGTCATCGAGCCCGCCGCGGGCCTGACGCGCTCGTTGATGGCGTTCCTCATCGACGCCTACACCGAGGACGAGGCGCCCAACACCAAGGGCGGAGTCGACAAGCGGGTCGTGCTCAAGCTCGACCCGCGCCTCGCGCCGGTCAAGGTCGCGGTCCTGCCGCTGAGCCGCAACGCCGACCTCTCGCCGAAGGCCAAGGCGCTCGCCGCCGAGCTGCGTGAGAACTGGAACGTCGATTTCGACGACTCCGGCGCGATCGGTCGTCGCTACCGCCGCCAGGACGAGATCGGTACGCCGTTCTGCGTGACGGTCGACTTCGAGACCCTCGACGACAATGCGGTCACCATCCGTGAGCGCGACACGATGGTCCAGGAGCGGGTCAGCCTCGACGGCATCACCCGGTGGTTCGCCGAGCGGCTCGTCGGCTGCTGACGCTGCGGGGCTGAGGCCCGCGTCCCTGGTCGTGCCACGATGTCGCCATGCGGCGACACCGGCACCACGCCACGGCCGTCCTGGCGGCCGTCGCGCTGTCGGTGACGGCCTGCTCCGGCGGCGACCGCGAGCCGGTGACCGAGGGCGGGGCGACCTCGGCCGGCGGAGCAGCTGCCACCGAGCCGGGCACCGCTCTCGACTTCGGGGACCGGGCAACGCTCGTGTGGCAGCCCACCAC